>CALAED010000791.1 GCA_937891035.1 uncultured Thermomonosporaceae bacterium
GCGCGGTCACGTTGGCACTGCCGCAGGACGTGCAGGCCGAGGCGTACGACTGGCCGGCCGAGCTCTTCGCCGAACGCGTTTGGAGGGTGCCCCGGCCGGTGCCCGAACCGGCCGAGTTGGAGCGGGCGGCGCAACTGCTGCGCGGCGGCCGGCGGCCGCTGATCGTCGCGGGCGGCGGCGTCATCTACGCGCGAGCCACTGGAGCGCTGCGCGAGTTGGCCGAGGCCACCGGCATCCCGGTCGGCGAGACCCAGGCCGGGCGCGGCGCGCTGCCCTGGGACCACGAGTGCGCGGCCGGCGCGGCCGACGTCGTGCTCGGCGTCGGCACCCGCTACAGCGACTTCACGACGGCCTCGCGCAGCATCTTCGCCGATCCGGCCGTACGGTTCGTCAACCTCAACGTGGCGGGCTTCGACGCGGCCAAGCACGCGGCGGGCCGGACCGGCGTCGCGCTCACCGCGGACGCGCGGGTGGGCCTCGCGGCGCTCCGCGACGCCCTCGACGGCTGGTCGGTGCCGGCGGCCTACCGCGCCGAGACCGGGCGCCTCGTCGCGCGGTGGAACGCCGTCGTGGACCGGGCCTTCGCCCAGGGGCACCGGCCGCTGCCCGCCCAGGCCGAGGTGATCGGCGTGGTCGTCGAGGAGTCCGGCCCCCGCGACGTCGTGGTCTGCGCCGCCGGCTCCATGCCGGGCGATTTGCACAAACTGTGGCGCCCCCGAGACGAGAAGAGCTACCACGTCGAGTACGGCTACTCCTGCATGGGCTATGAGATCGCCGGCGGCCTGGGCGCCAAGCTGGCCGATCCGTCGCGCGAGGTGACGGTGATGGTGGGCGACGGGTCGTACCTCATGATGGCGCAGGAGCTGGTCACCGCAGTCCAGGAAGGCGTCAAGCTCGTCGTGGTGCTCGTGCAGAACCACGGGTTCGCCTCGATCGGCAACCTGTCGGAGTCGGTCGGGGCGCAGCGGTTCGGCACGCGTTACCGCTTCCGAAGCGGGTCGGGCGGCCTGGACGGAGAGCTCCTGCCCGTCGACCTGGCCGCCAACGCCGCGAGCCTCGGTGCCGGCGTGCTCCGGGCCGGCACGGTGGAGGAGTTTCGCGCGGCACTGCGCCAGGCCCGCGCGGCGGACCGGACGACGGTCGTCCACGTCGAGACCGACCCGCTGGCGCCGGCCCCGGACAGCGACGCCTGGTGGGACGTGCCACCGGCGGCCGCGTCGACCTTGGAGTCCACGCGCGAGGCCCGCGCCAGGTACGACAAGGACAAGCAGGCGCAGCGACCCTACCTGTGACCCATACCTATGACCGATACCTGTGGCCGATGCCTGTGACAATCGGTGACAACTTCGACCGGCTGTGACCCATTCGAGTTCTTAGTCCCGTTAGGGTCATGCCGCTCGCCCCCCATCAAGGAGGACCCGCAATGAGGCGATTCCATCATCAGAAGCGTCGTGGCACGCTGGCTGCCGTCGCGGTGACCGGGCTGCTGGCGCTCGGCACGCTGAGCGCGTGCAGTAGCTCGGGCGGCAAGGAGGCCGAGGAGCAGCAGAGCCAGGCGGCCGCGGGCGGCGCCGCCGCCGGACCCCGGCTGAAGATCGCCATGATCACCCACTCCGGCGCGGGCGACACCTTCTGGGACATCGTGCAAAAGGGCGCCAGGGCGGCGGCGGCCAAGGACAACGTGGAGTTCCTCTATTCGGCCGATCCCGAAGGCGGCAAGCAGGCCCAGCTGGTGCAGGCGGCGATCGACCAGAAGGTCGACGGCATCATCGTCACCCTGGCCAAGCCCGACGCGCTCAGAGACGTCGTCGCCAGGGCGGTGCGGGCCAAGATCCCAGTGGTCACCATCAACTCGGGGGCCGAGGAGTCGGCCGAGTTCGGCGCGCTCGTGCACTTCGGTCAGGACGAGACCATCGCGGGCCGGGCCGCCGGCGAGCAGCTGAACAAGGTCGGCGCGAAGAAGGCCATCTGCGTCATCCACGAGCAGGGCAACGTCGGGCTCGAGGCGCGCTGCGCCGGCGCGCAGAAGACCTTCGCCGGGCAGATGGAAAACCTCAACGTCCAGGGCACCAACATGCCGCAGGTCAAGTCGTCGGTCACCGCGAAGCTACAGGCCGACAAGAGCGTCGACGGCGTTCTCGCGCTCAACGCGGACGTGGCGCTGACCACGGTGGACGCGGCCAAGGACGCCGGCAGCGGCGCCAAGATCGCCACGTTCGACATGAACAAGCAGCTGATCGCCGCGCTCAAGGACGGCCGGATCCAGTTCGCCATCGACCAGCAGCCCTACCTGCAGGGGTACGAGGCGGTCGACGAGCTGTGGCTCTACAAGCGCAACGGCAACATCCTGGGCGGCGGCCAGCCGGTCTCGACCGGCCCGGCGATCGTCGACAAGAACACCGCGGCCTCCATCGAGCAGTTCGCCGACGCCGGAACACGCTGATCATGGCGCAGATCATCGATGTGGACGGAGACGCCGCCGGAGCCGCCGCCGAGGGCCCATCCGGCGGCGGCGCCGGGGGCGCCGACGAGCGGGTCGCGGCCCGCTCGCCGCTCCGCCAGGCCCTCGGGCGCCCCGAACTCGGGGCGCTCATCGGGGCGATCGCGCTGTTCGTCTTCTTTTCGCTGACCGCGGACGCCTTCCTGCGGACGAGTTCGTTCGCGACCGTGCTCTACTCGAGCTCGACGTTCGGGATCATGGCGGTTGCGGTGGCCCTGCTGATGATCGGCGGGGAGTTCGACCTGTCCGCCGGGGTCATGGTCACCAGCGCCTCGCTGGTGGCGGCGCTGGTGAGCTATCAGCTGACGCTCAACCTGTGGGTCGGTGTGGCGATCTCGCTGGTGGTCACGCTGGGGATCGGCTTCCTCAACGGCCTGCTGTACGTCAAGACCGGGCTGCCCAGCTTCATCATCACGCTGGGCACCTTCTTCATGCTGCGCGGCCTCAACCTCGGCGTGACCAAGGCCACCACCGGCGACGTGGCCACCAACTCGGTCGCCGACATGGACGGCTTCGAGCAGGCCAAGACGGTCTTCGCAGCCC
The DNA here is from genome assembly GCA_937891035.1 of uncultured Thermomonosporaceae bacterium. Lineage (GTDB taxonomy): Bacteria > Actinomycetota > Actinomycetes > Streptosporangiales > Streptosporangiaceae > CALAED01. The sequence continues at coordinate 3,044 of CALAED010000791.1, forward strand.
AGCCCGAGATCTTCGGGGTGAACATCTACATCACCGTGTTCTGGTGGCTGGCCTTCATCGTGGTCGCGACCTGGCTGCTGCTGCGTACCCGCGTCGGCAACTGGATCTTCGCGGTGGGCGGGGCGGCGTCGAGCGCCCGCGCCGTCGGCGTGCCGGTGACCCGTACGAAGATCGGCCTGTTCATGGGGGTGGCCTTCGCCGCCTGGTTCTCCGGGATGCACCTGCTGTTCGCCTTTCCGTCCGTACAGTCGGGCGAGGGCGTCGGCAACGAGTTCGGCTACATCATCTGTGCCGTGATCGGCGGCTGCCTGCTCACCGGCGGGTACGGCTCGGCGATCGGCGCGGCCATCGGGGCCTTCATCTACGGCATGGCCAACAAGGGCATCGTCTACGCCGGCTGGAACCCGGACTGGTTCTACTTCTTCCTCGGCGTGCTGCTGCTCATCGCCACGATCGTGAACTTGGTGGTCCGCAGACGAGCGGAGACAGCCACATGACCGACGACGTCGACGCCACCGCCCCGCTGATCAAGCTCACCGATGTCGGCAAGCGCTACGGCAACGTCATCGCGCTGCGCGGCGTGTCGCTGTCGGTCGCCGGCGGCGAGGTGACCTGCGTGCTGGGCGACAACGGGGCGGGCAAGTCCACCCTCATCAAGATCGTCTCCGGGGTGCACCGCCCGGACGAGGGCTCGTTCGAGGTGGGCGGCGAACCGGTCTCGTTCGCCTCGCCGCGCGACGCGCTGAGCCGCGGCATCGCCACGGTCTACCAGGACCTCGCGGTGGTCCCGCTGATGCCGGTGTGGCGCAACTTCTTCCTCGGCTCCGAACGCCGCCGCGGCTTCGGCCGCATCGACGTCGGGTTCATGCGCAGGACGACCAAGTCCGAGCTGCTGGAGATGGGCATCGACCTGCGCGACGTCGACCAGCCGATCGGCACGCTGTCGGGCGGCGAGCGCCAGTGCGTGGCCATCGCCCGCGCCGTCTACTTCGGCGCCAAGGTGCTCATCCTCGACGAGCCGACCGCGGCCCTCGGCGTCAAGCAGGCCGGCGTCGTGCTCCGCTACATCGTGCAGGCCCGCGAGCGCGGGCTCGGCGTCATCTTCATCACCCACAACCCGCACCACGCCTATCCCGTCGGAGACCGCTTCCTGATCCTCAACCGGGGCCGCAGTGTCGGCTACCACGACAAACGAGACATCACCCGCGACCAGCTCACCGCGCTCATGGCCGGCGGCACCGAGCTCGAACAACTCGCGCACGAACTGGAGACCGTCTCCGCCGGCGCCGCCCGCGAGCTGACCGAGGAGGCCAAAGACCTCGGCGTCACCCCCACCGACGACTGACTCCTCCGGCCCGCTCAAATAGAAATCGCCGCCCGGGAGCCGGGTCAAAGGAGTCCGTGGTACAGGCGGAGCGCGTCATCGAGGGCGTCCATCTCGTCGTCGTCGAGGACGCCGATCCAGTTCGTAAGCCTGGTGATATCGACGGCCAGCATCTGCTCGAGGAGGATCCGGCATTTCTGTCCTTCGATCTCGGCCTCCGGCCGAGTCAAGCTGGGGCGGGCCGATGTCGACGTCGGCGCGACCGTGACAACGGATCCGATGAAACTGGTCGCGGTGACAACCACGGCGTAACGCTGTCCCTGCTGGGTGGGGTCGCCGGTCTCGCCATCGGCGGCGGCCTGTCGTTCCGCTACACGACGACGGACCCGCCGGACCGCCCCAACGCGAGCCCCAAAACAGACGTACCACTGGCCAAACTCCGCTGACCGCTGGTGGCTGCGTCACTTGATGGAGGGCGGAATCGCTTTATTAGATGGGCAGAGATCGGCTGATGGCGGGCCCGGGGCGGGGCCGGTCGCAGAAGGGGGCCCCTGATGACGCTGACAATGGTCGACCTGACACGCGTATTGGTCGCGTTGACCCTGCTCATCCTCTTCGCCCACGTGCTAGTGTCCTGCGTCAGGAATTCGTTGAAGATATGAGGCGAGGCGTTCGAGGATCTGGTCGGCGGTTTTGGTCCAGACGAAGGGTCTGGGGTTGTCGTTCCAGGTTTTGATCCAGTCGCGGATGTCGTTTTCCAGGGCGCGCAAGGTCTTGTGTACGCCGCGCCGTAGCTTTTGGTCGGTGAGCAGGCCGAACCACCGTTCCACTTGGTTGAGCCAGGAGGATCCGGTGGGGGTGAAGTGCATGTGGAAGCGGGGGTGTGCCTGCAGCCATGTCACGACGGTGGGGTGCTTGTGGGTGGTGTAGTTGTCGCAGATCAGATGGACATCCAGGTCGGCGGGGACTTCTTTGTCGATCTTGGCGAGGAACTTCTTGAACTCCGCCGCCCGGTGCCGGCGGTGGATGGAGCCGATGATCTGGCCGCTGGCGATATCCAGGGCGGCGAACAAGGTGGTAATGCCGTTGC
>CALAED010000792.1 GCA_937891035.1 uncultured Thermomonosporaceae bacterium
GCCCGGCCACCTCGACCGTACGGCCGCAGGACCGGCAGACCAGATGGTGGTGATGTTCGCCGGTGCGGCAGGCGCGGTAGACCGACTCGCCTTCGTCGGTGCGCAACACGTCGACCTCGCCGGATTCGCTGAGCGCCTGGAGCGCTCGGTAGACGGTGGTCAGGCCGATTCTCGCGCCGTCCGCGCGCAACGTGGCGTAGATGTCCTGCGCGCTCTGGAAGCCGTCGCTGGCGGCCAGGGCGCCGCGCACCGTGTCCCTGCGGGCCGTCATCGAGAGGTCGCCTCCGCATCCGAACGTGCCGATGCCGGGGTCGTTGATTCGTGCCGCGGGTGCCGTGCGCCGCGCCCGTTCGCCCGCGCCCGCCTAAGCATCCCCGGGCCGGGACGCACGCCGAGGGTGCGGATCAGCGAGCGCCCGGCGACGGCCACGACGAACAGGGCGAGCGCGATCAAGACGATCGCCGGGCCGGGCGACAGGTCGCGCTGATAACCCGCGTACAGGCCGCCCACCGCGGAGAGCACACCGAACACCATGGCCACGCCGACGGTCGTCCTGAACCCACGGGTGAGCTGCTGGGCCGCCGCCACCGGCACCACCATCAACGCGCTCACCAGCAGCAGGCCGACCACCCGCATGGCGACGACCACGGTGAGCGCGGCCGTGACGGCGAGCAGCAGGCTGAGGAAGCGCACCGGCAGGCCACTGGCCCGCGCCACCTCCTCGTCCTGGCACAGCAGGAACAGCTCCCTGCCGAAGATCGCGATCACCGCGACCACGGCGACGGCCAGCCCCGCCACGACGTACAGGTCCCGGCTGGACACACTGCTGATCGAGCCGAACAGGTACGACAGCAGGCTGCCGGTGTCGCCGCCGGGCGCGAGGTTGGTGAGCAGTACACCGCCCGCGATGCCCCCGTAGAACAGCAGCGCCAGCGCGACGTCGCCGCCGGTACGGCCGCGCGAGCGCAGCAGCTCGATCGCGATCGCGCCGAAGACGGACACGATCACCGCGGTGAGGATGGGGGAGGTGCTGGTCAACAGGCCGAAAGCAACCCCGGTGAGCGCCACGTGCCCGATGCCGTCGCCCAGCAGCGCGAGCCGGCGCTGCACGATGAACGTGCCGACGGCGGGGGCCGCGAGGCCCATGAGCACGGCGGCCAACAGGGCCCGGCGCATGAAGTCGAAGGTCAGGATGCTCATGTCCGGTCCCAGGTGCCGAGCGGGCCGCCGTCGGGGACGGCCGGGCCGTGCGGGTGGACGTGGTCGTGACCGGGCAGCGCGTGTTCGCCGACCGGCTTCGGCGGCGCGCCGTCGTGCGCGACGCGGCCGTCGTCGAGCACGATGCAGCGAGTGATCAGCGGTTCCAGCGTGCCCAGCTCGTGGGCCACCAGCACGACCGTACGACCTTGGCCGATCAGCGCGCGCAACGTGCCGGCGAGCGCCGCTTGACTGGCCGCGTCGACCCCGGAGGTGGGCTCGTCCATCACGAAGGCGTCGGGTTCGCCGGCCAGCGCCCGGGCGATCAGCACCCGCTGGTGCTCGCCGCCGGACAGCTGGTGCGCCGAGTGGTGACCGTGACCGGCGAGGCCGACGGCGGCAAGCGCCCGGTCGACGGCGGCGCGATCGGCTCGCGACGCCGGCCGCAGCCTGGATTGCCGGGCCACCCGGCCCGAAGACACGATCTCCCGCACGGTCGCCGGCACGCCGCCGCCCACGGTCAGGCGCTGCGGCACGTACCCGATGCGCCGCCAGTCGCGGAACCGCGCGGCGGGGACACCGTAAATCTCCGTGCGCCCGCCGGACAGCGGGATCAGCCCGAGCAACGCGCGGACCAGCGTGGACTTGCCCGAGCCGTTGGCGCCGAGCACGGCGAGCACCTCGCCGGCGGGCACCCGCAGGTCCACGCCGCGCAGCACGAGACGGCCGTCCAGGCGTGCCTCGCCGCCCGTCATGGCGAACACGGGGGGCTTGCGCGGCGTCATGAACACCCCAGTGCGGTGCGCAGGGTGCGGAGGTTCTGCCGCATGATCGACAGGTAGTCGCCCTTCGAACCGGCCGGCAGCCCCTCGACTGGGTCGAGCGTCGCGGTGCGCACTCCGGCCTCGCGCGCCAGGGTCTGGGCCACCTTCGGGCTGACGAGGGTCTCGGAGAACACCGTCGTCGCCCCGGTGCGGTGGATCTCGCGGGTGAGCGCGGCCAGCCGCGCCGGCGAGGGCTCGGACTGCGGGTCGATCCCGGCGACGCTGACCTGGGTGAGCCCATAGCGGTCGGCGAGATAGGCGAACGCCGCGTGGCCGGTCACCATGACCTGCCGCTCGCAGGCGCGCAGACCCGCGGCGAACGCGCGGTCCAGCGCGTGGAGGTCGGCGCCGAGAACACGCGCGTTGGCCTGGTAGGTGGCGGCGCGGCCGGCGTCGTTCGCGGCGAGCCGGTCGGCGACCGTCGTGGCCACTGTGGCCAGCCTTTTCGGGTCCAGCCACACATGCGGATCGCGCTCGCCGCCCGCGTCGCTTCCGGTGTCGCTGTCGTCACCCGCGACCGTGCTGGTTTCGCCGGTCTCTTCGGCGTGGCCGGTGTCGCCGGTGGCGGGGAGCGTGCGCACCAGCGAGGCGGCGTCGATGGCCTTGTCCTTGGCGTGCTGGTCGATGGCCTGGTCGACGGCCGGCTGCAGGCCCTTGATATAGACGATCAGATCGGCGCGCGCGACCTCGACTATCTGACGTGGGGTGAGCTCGAGATCGTGGGGCTCGGCGCCCGGCTTGGTCAGCGTCGTCACCGACGTCGTCGAGCCGGCCACGCGCTGCGCCACCCAGCTCATCGGATAGAGCGAGCCGATGACGGCGACCTCGTCAGTGCCGGGCCGGGTGGCGCCTGCCCCGGTGTCGCCCCCGCAGGCGGTGGCCCCGAACAGCGTGACGGCCATGCCGACCGCGCAGACCGCCCGGGCCACGTGGGCCGCGCGGACGGTGTGGGCACGTCCTCGTCGCGTACCCGCCGAACCAATGGAGCCAATCGTCAGCACGGCTCAAGTATGGATGAATATGAAAACGATTGTCAAAATCACCCAAACGCGTGTCCGGCGGCAAGCAGGATAAGAACGACAACAGCCCCAAGGCGCAACAGCCGTCCCGGCAGCGGCGTGGACGGCCACGACAGGTAGGCCAGCCAGCCGAGCAGCGCCGCCAGCATGAGCATGGCCGTGGCCCCCACCCAGCCGGTCCCGAGCATTCCGGCGAGCAGCAAAGCGATCAGGGTCAGCGGCAGCACCCAGCGCGGCAACTGGTGCAAGAAGACGAGCGGCGTCGCGCTCCATCGCTCCACCGTCCGCCGCAGGCCGCCCGCCGCGGGGGAGCTCGTCACGTCGTCACCTCCATGGGCCATCGGCACGGGTTGCCGGCCACAGTACGCGGTCGCCGATGCCAGGATGGCCTCGTGATCGCGATTACCCGCTACCGCGTGCCACCGGAGCAGGCCGAGTCCTTCACCGTACGGGCCCGCGCGGTCCTCGACGCGCTGGCCGCGGCCCCCGGCCACCGTTCCGGGCGGCTCGGGCGCGCCGCGGACGATCCGGACCTGTGGGCGTTGATCACGGAGTGGGAGGGGGCGGGGTATTATCGGCGGGCGCTCGGGGGCTACGACGTGCGCACGATGCTGATCCCGCTGTCGGCGCTGGCCCTCGACGAGCCGGGCGCGTACGAGATCGTCCCTCTCCCGTAGCGCCCCGGCGCGGTCAACCAGGGTCAACGAGGGCCAACGCAGCGCATCACGGGGTGAAAGATCCCACCGGATGCCGCTTTGGCGGGCCAGTTCGCCGCGGCGCCCCGCTCACCATGGGCGCCGGGGTGAACGCGATGCGGCGTACCAGACCTCCTCCCAGACCTCCCCGACTCGTGGTGGAGCCGGCGCATCAAGCGGTTTCGCGGTCCGCATCGGGAGCAGCACGGCGGCTACGTGATCAACATCGACAGCGATGTGGTCGACGGCGGGGTCTACTGACCGCCGCGGCGAATGCCTGGTCGGAGGGGGTCGCGGATCGCGGCCGGGACGCAGGGTGACGAGACGGCTCCGCCGGGTTTGGTGACCTGTGTGATGTGGTCGTACCCTAAGCTGGATTTCGTCTCGGCGCGCGCGTTGATCGCACGCGGACGTGCGCGGCGCCGCCGGGCGGGACTCAACGGGGATCATTCGCGTCCATGTCACCCTGGGCGTACGAACCCGGAACCGCCGACCGCAGCCGGATGGAGTATCGACCATGGCTCGCCGTTCCGATGTGATGGATACGCTGGTCAGCCTCGCCAAGCGCCGAGGCCTGGTCTATCCGTCGAGCGAGATCTACGGCGGCCTGCGCGCATCTTGGGACTACGGCCCGCTGGGCGTGGAGCTCAAGAGCAACGTCAAGCGGCAGTGGTGGAAGGCCATGGTGCAAGGCCGCGAGGACGTCGTCGGGCTCGACTCCTCCGTGATCTTGGCGCGGGAGGTCTGGCAGACCAGCGGCCACGTGGAGGCGTTCGTCGACCCGCTGACCGAATGCCAGTCCTGTCACAAGCGCTACCGGGCCGACCATCTCGAGGAGGCCTACGCCGAGCGGCACGCCGCCCGGCCGGGTAAACCCGCCCTGGTCGGCCTGGCCTGTCCCAACTGCGGCACGAAGGGCGCCTTCACCGAGCCGAAGATGTTCAACGGGCTGCTCAGGACCCACCTCGGCCCGGTCGAGGACGACTCCGGCCTTGCCTACCTGCGGCCCGAGACCGCGCAAGGCATCTTCATCAACTACGTCAACGTCCAGCAGTCGGCCCGCAAGAAGATCCCGTTCGGCATCGGCCAGGTCGGCAAGTCGTTCCGCAACGAGATCACCCCGGGCAACTTCATCTTCCGCAC
>CALAED010000793.1 GCA_937891035.1 uncultured Thermomonosporaceae bacterium
TGCACCGCGGCCGGCGACAGCTGCGCGAGATGCTGGAGGACTACGCCCGCGAGCGTGCCCTGGTCTGAGGGCGGCCGCCCGCCCCTGCGTTTGCCGGCACACCGCTGGGTACGCGGAGCCCATGGAGCTTTCATTCCTGCGACCGTTGTACGAACGACCCGGCCCGTACGCGTCGGTCTACGCCGACCTGACGCGCACGACCGAGGAAGTTCCCAAGACGCCCGAGCTGCGGTGGCGCGCCCTGCACGAGGAACTGGCGGCGCAGGACATCGCGCCCGAGACGCTGCGCGCGATCGAGGACGTGGTGCGGCGTGAGCTGGATCAGCGCTGGTCGGGCGGGCTGGCCGTCTTCGCCGCGCACGGTGAGACGGTGCTGTCCGAGCGGCTGCCCGCCGCCCCGCGCCGGCCGCTGGCCCATGCCGGGCCCCTGCCGCACGTGCTGCCGCTGCTGGTCCAGCGCGGGGAGCAGGTACCGCACCTGGTCGCGGTCGTCGACCGCACCGGCGCCGACGTGTCGGGCGTATCGGCGGACGGGCGCCGGATCGGCTTCGACGTGCGCGGCGACGCGGACTACCCGCTGCGCAAGGTCTCGGCCGGTGACTGGAACCAGTCGCGCTTCCAGCGGGCGGCCGAGGAGACTTGGCGCGGCAACGCCAAGAAGGTCGGCAAGGAGGTCGAGCGGGCGGCCAGGCGGTACGCGCCCGAGGTGGTGGTGATCGCCGGGGACGTGCGGGCCCGTACCGCCGTCATGGAAGAGCTGCCGGCCGCTGTGCTCGAGCGCGCGGCCGAGGCCGGCGAGACGGTCCGGCCGGCGGGCGCGAGCGACGCGCCGCTCGTGGCGGAAATCGGCCGGCTCGTGGAGCTGAAGGCGGCCGAGCATCTGATGGCCGCCGTCGAGCGGTTCGCGGGCGAGCGGGCGGGCCGGGGACGCGCGGCGGAGGGCATCGGCCCCGTCGTCGCCGCGCTCGGGTGCGGGCAGGTCGACACCCTGCTGGTGGCCGACCGGCCGGATGGGGTCGGCACGCGGCTGTGGATCGGACCGGAGCCGACGCAGCTGGCGACCTCGTCCGACGAACTGCGCGAACGCGGCGTCGCCGTTCCCGACTCCGACCGAGCCGATGCCACGCTCGTTCGTGCGCTCGTCGCCACGGACGGCGACCTGCTCGTGACGCCGCCCGACGGGCTGCCCGCCGAATCGGGCCTGGCCGCCATCTTGCGGTACGTGGACGACAGCACTCCGCGACGGGACGACTGAAACCGCCTCATGCGGAACGGGAAAAGCCGGAGGCGCGTCGGTTCGTTAGAGAGCACCCGCGTGACCTGAGGTTGACCATGCCCGACCATGTCCGGCTCGCGACGGCCATCACCGGCCTGCTCGTCGCAGGCTGCGCGGCGGATACACCTTCATCGTCCACGCCCGGCCCGGCCGGCGGCACCTCGGCGGGCACGAGCGCGTCGGGCTCGGCGGCGCCGCGCCCGGACGCCGCCGGCCGCCCGGCCCGCTGCCATACCTCTCAGTTGGCCGGTCGCGTTCGCATGCTGGACGCGGCGGCCGGCAACCGCTACGCCGCCTTGATCTTGACGAACACCTCGAGCGCCCCGTGCCGAACGTTCGGGTACACCGGCCTGCAGCTCATCGGCGCCGCCGGGACGAAGCTGCCCACCGTGGTGATTCGCGAGAGCCGGCCGGGCCCGCGGAGCATCACGCTGGGTCCGGGTGCGAGCGCCTGGACGCGGATCCACTGGACAGTCGCGTCCGGCGCGGGCGAACCGGCCGCCGAGCCATGCCGGCCGCGTCCGGCGCCGGCTGCTCGTCATCCCGCCCGATGAGCGCACACAGCTGAGCGCGACATGGCCGAGCGGACCCGTCTGCGATCACGGCAAGATCTTCGTGACCGCGCTGCGCGTCGGGACCGGCCGGCCCCAACCGGCTTCCTAACGCAACTCCGGGCATTCCGGCGGCGGCGGGCCCTCATCTTGGACGAGCCGTGCGAACACCGTGAAGCGCGCGACGAGGTCGGGGGCCTCTCGCCGCAGCCGGTTCTCGATCGTGGCCAGCAGCCGCTCTTGCCGCCCCGGCGAGATCATCGTTTCTCCTCTCGCATGCTGATTGTCATGCGCTTACCCCTGGATCGACAGTCCATGCGACCGCAAGTAGGCCGTGAGTCAGACCTGGTGAAGTAAGCTCATCGACCGGAGGCGCCTGGGTCCTGGTGGGCTCCCTGGTCTTCAAAACCAGTGGACGGCGCGCAGCGTCGTCGGCGGGTTCGATCCCCGTGCGCCTCCGCCATTTGGGTGACCCCCGTGGGGTCGTCGCGTCGTGCGCGCATGGCTCGCGCGTCACATCGCGGACTCCCCTGAGGCGAGGACCCCTCCACGTATGGGGCGGTGGGGGGAGGGTAGGGCCTCGGTTGACGTGGGGGATTGTGGCGGCCGTGGGCGCCATACGGGGGGACACACTATGTACGTTCGCCTTGTCTCCGTGGCGGGCGATCCGACCAAGATCGACGACACTGTCGAACAGCTCACCGCCGAGGGGCAGAATCTGCCGGCCGAGCAGCCCGGGTTCCGGGGGCTGGGGATTTTTGTCGATCGCGAGGGCGGAAAGCTCCTGGTGAGCACCTGGTGGGAGAGCGAGGAGGTCTTGCGGGCGAGCGAAGAGGCGCTTCGCGAGCGACGTGGGCCATTGCTGGCGCCCTTCGCGTTGACGATGACGATCGAGACCTTCGAGGCGGCCGTCGTCCGGCGGTCAAAGCGGCGGCCAGGGCCCGGCGCCGGTATCCGGGTGAACCGGCTGGAGTTCGCCCCGTCCGATGCCCATCAGCTGGTGGAGTCGTTCCAGAACACGGTGTTGCCCAGGATCGAGACCAACCCCGGCTTCGGCGGGGCGGCCTTGCTCATCGATCGTGCCGCCGGCCATGCCGTGCTGGGAGCCGGCTACACCGACCCGCAGGCACTGGCGATCTCCCGCATGGCCGCCCGCGCGGTTCGCGCCGACACCCTCAAGCAGGCGCGGCTCACCTGGCATGACCCGGAAGAATTCGAGGTTGTCACGCCGCTCAACGGCCTCGGCTGACCTCAGGACGGGGCGCCGGTCCAGGAGTCCCAGTGGGTGATCTCCTCGATCGGGCGGCGGGCGGCGGGCCGGAAGTCGGTGCCGATCGTGTACGCGACCGGCAGCAGCGCCGCCTGCGTGACCTCGTCGTAGGGGATGCCGAGCAGTTCGGCGGCGGCTCGTTCGTGGGCGAGATGGAACGTCGTCCACGCCGAGCCGAGGCCACGTGAGCGCAGCGCGAGCTGGAAGCTCCAAATCGCGGGATGAATCGAGCCGAAAAATCCCGGGGCCATCGTGACATCGCTGATCCGCCCCTCGATGCAGGGGATCACCAGCACGGGAACCCGGTCGATGACGTCGAGCAGATGACGCGCCGACTCCATCACTCGGGCCTGCTGCTCGGTTACCGTGTCCGCGTGCCGCGCCATCGCGCGGAAGTAGGCCTCGCCGCCGGATCGGTACAGCTCGGCGAGGCCGGCGCGTTTGCCGACGTCGGTGACGACCACCCAGTGCCAGCCCTGCCGGTTGCCGCCGGTCGGTGCCTGGATCGCCAGCCGCAGGCACTCCGTCAGCACCTCCCGCTCGACCGGACGATCGAGATCGAGGCGCTTGCGCACCGCGCGGGTCGTCGAAAGCAGGTGATCGGTGACCGTGATGTCAAATGGCCGGTTCATGCCGCAGGACCCTACCCTCGTGCGGTGGCGGCGAGGCCAACGGGACGCCGCGACGCCACGGGGGTGATCGTGCGGACGAACCTCGACCGGGCGCCGCTGTCGGCGGCCGCGACGCGGGCGGTGTCGCCCGTCGCGTAACTCGATCGGCAGGTGTTGACGATTACGCTGGGCAACCGGTCGATGTCGTGACCATTTGTGGTCGCGCATGCGCGATGAGCACCGAGCTGTGGCGGATACGCCTACCAGTCGGAACAATATTGCCGATGGCTGAGGTGGTTGTGGCAGCGAGCCACGGTCTGCCGAGAGTCCTCTAGGACTGTCCGAGGCTCTGCTGTCCGGAGCTATTGGGGGCGAAGCGTGACTGATCCGGTGACGCTGTCCGTGCTGGCCGGCAGCGTACTTACCCCGGCAATCGAGTTCTTGTACGCCCAGGCGGGTGAGTTGCTCAAGCGGCGGCGGGAACGCAAGGAGGGCAATCCCGAGCGCACTGATCCGGTGGGGGTGCCCGCCACGGTCGAGCTGGCGGGTGAGCTCGGGCCGCTGCGGCCAGACGACGCGAGACTGAGCGAGCTTGAGCCGCAGCTGCGCGAACTGCGCAACGCGCTCGTCGACTACGCCGAGGACCCTGCGCTGATCAAGCCGGACGACATGGGCCTGCTGGCGACGGCTGACGCGCTGCGGCGGGTGTTGGAGGCGGTCTACCAGCAGCGCATCACGTTCCGCGGCGAGCAGCGCCCGTTGTCTGGACCAGCGGTGGATGGCACGATCGACGTTCGCGCGGTGACCGGTTATGTGGCCGCGGTGCGCGTCAACACGATCAGCGGCCCCACCCGGCTGCGCGGAGCGGTCCGCGCCGATGAAGTCAGCGGTACTGCCGTCGGCCTCGACATCGACCGGCTCGGCTGAGCCGCCGCCGTGAATCAGAGCAGGCTGAGCCGCGCCACTCTGTTCTACGACGAGGTCATCGCGGAGTACCGCGGCCCGGACTTCGTCGAGCGGCACTGGCTCAAGCAGCGGATCGTCGCGCACCTGGCGGACCATGACTGCCGGTTCTTGCTGGTCTCCGGCGGCCCCGGCACCGGCAAGAGCGCGTTGTTCGCCTGGCTGGTCGGGCTGCAGGACCTGGCTCCGCGCTACTTCCTGCGGCGG
>CALAED010000794.1 GCA_937891035.1 uncultured Thermomonosporaceae bacterium
GGAATATTGGCGATAGGATAACCGTGGGAGAGCAGAATCAGGTTCATCACCAGCCTCACCGTTCGGCCGTTGCCGTCGATGAAGGGATGTATAGTCACGATGCGCTCATGCATCTCTGCTGCGAGCAGCACCGGATGCAGGGTCTGCCGATGCGCTTCATACCAGGCAAAGCACTGCTCCATCTGGACCGGAACAGCCCAGGGTTGCGGAGGCACGTAGCGACTACCCGCAATCATTACCGGGACGTTGCGATACTTGCCCGCGTTGTCGCGATCGATACCGCGCAGGATGAGGCCGTGCAACTGCTTGACCAGTGATTCGGTAAGGGGCGTGTGCTCGCGCATCAGGTCGCGCAGGAACAGCAGGGCTTCATGATGATTGATGGCCTCCAGGTGCTCCCGCATGGACTTGCCGCCCACCGTCAAACCCTTGCCAATGACCAGTTCGGTCTCGCGCAGGGTCAACGTATTGCCCTCGATCCGGTTGCTCTCGAAGGTGTACTCGATGTCCAGGGCATGCAGGATCGAAGGGTTATCGAGCGGACGCAGGGCATCGAGCCGCGCCTTCAGGCGATCGATCTCGCGCAACAATTCGGTCAGGTCTTCCATCTCATCCCCTTAAACCTCAAGGCTCAATACTCACGACTCAAGACTCAAACACCATCCGCACAACGCACGATATCACCGTATCCGATCACCACGCTGCCACGGGCCTTGGCGATGAGCTTAGCGAACGGGTCCTGCACCTGGAACAACTGGGGTGAAGCAGTACCGCAATCGAATACGGTGTATAGCCAGTACTTGTCCCGCAGATTGCAGGCGCGCGCCCACTCGTTTTCGGTGAGCTCGATTTCGCCTATACCGACGCGGCCCTTGACTTCGATGCCACGCTCATCATTCGGGCGCTTTGAAAGCAGATCGAATCCCGGATAATCAGAGAGACCCGCCAGCCGTGCCTTCTCAGGGGTGGATACATCCCTGACGTCGGCGCCTTGGGCCGCCTCATGGGCGATCGCCACCTCCATCGCGATACGCTCGACCTCCGTATCACGGGCCCTGATATCTTCCGGGTCCTGGGAGGGCTGAACGAGTGCCGTGGCAATGATTTCCACGGCGCCGGGTTGAATCAGCTCCACCTCCCGACGGGCCTGCTGGATCGCCTGGGCACGGCGCTCGGCGAGGCTCCTTTGCTGCTGCTTGATCCGCTCCAGCTCGGTCTGAGCCGCGCGATTACCCTCACGCGCCTTTTCCTTGTAGCGCTTGCGGGCGGCGGCAAGCTCCGACTCCTGATAGTCATAGGCCCGAACAAGGTGGTCTTCGGTCTCGATAAGCCGTTCTCGTCCGACGAGCTGCTGCAGCTCAGCGAACTTGCCGAGCAGGTCGGTCTTGATGTGTTGTTCCGCCGCAAGGCGCCAGGTCTCGCTTCTCGCGAGGAACACGACGCTGGAAGGCGCGGCCTTGGAGGCTGGTTTCAACAGCAATAGGTGCTCAACGGGCGCTTCTACCATACGGCCGTCGGCATACTGCTTGATCCCAACCAGCCGCTGCTCGATAATCTCATCGCTGTGGAAGGCAGGAAAGCCCGGATCGACGGCACGGACCACATTGACCCGGGCGACGTGGAAGAGATACGGCGCAGTGGCAGACACGTCCGTGAAAATGGCGCCCCGCCTGCCCCCGCTTCGACTTTGTTCAATGGCCAGGCTGGAGAGGCGCTCGAAGACCGGCTCGCCGGGATGCAGAAAGATTGCATCGCGGCGGTCTTCGGGACGGTAGACCGTAAAGCAGTTGCGCGCCGATTCCGGGTAGGTTTCGAGTAGGGGCATCAAACTTTCCAGCACGCCACGGCGTCGCGGCCGCAGGAAGAACTGCCCGTCGAGATCGCCCACCAGATCGACGCCGATCAGGGGAGCCGCGTGCTCGAGGTAACGGCGCACGTAGCCGGGGAGAAGGCGGCGCATCTCTTCAGTGGCAAGCGCCTCCTGGAGCTGCGGAAGGGCGGCTTTCACCTCGCCACCCTTGCCGTAGATGCTTTCCTCCCTCACCTGAATGGCGCGGATTTGCTCGACGGTGAGCTCCCCGGCAAGTTCCAGAGCTTCGCGGTCCGCCTCATCTTCGGATTCGACCGCGCGCTGGATGTACGAGGTCAAGGACATGCCCTCGAAGATGCGGCCGACGACATCGAAGACCTTATCCGAGCCCAGCTGCTTGCGGATCTCTTCCAGCTTGTCGAGCAGTGTTTTGACGACCCGGCCCTCTCGGGTCTTGCCCGCTACAAGGTTGATGATGGCCACTTTGTCCCGCTTCTGGCCGTAACGGTGGATACGGCCCATCCGCTGCTCGAGGCGAGCGGGGTTCCACGGGATGTCGTAGTTGATGAGGATCCAGCAGAACTGGAGGTTGATGCCCTCGGCCGCAGCATCGGTGCCGACGAAGAAACGGGCGCCGCCATGCTCCCCATCGTGAGGCCGGCGGAAGCGTTCCACCTGGGCGTCGCGCTGCTCGAAGTTGAGGCCACCGTGAATGAGGGCAACCTGACCGGCGTAACCCATGCCTTCCAGGCGGCGCACCAGAAAATCGAGGGTGTCTTTGTGCTCGGTGTAGATGATGACCTTCTGGTCGCGGTACTCGGGGTGCCGCAACAACTCGCTCATCCGCTCGAACTTGGATTCCTGACCGGCAGCGTGCACCGCCTCGGCCAGTCCGATCAGCTCCAGCACCTTCTGTCGCTCGGCGATCAGCTCGGCTAGGCTGGTGGCCACGAATGCGCCAAGGGCTTCGGCTTCAGTCTCCTCATGCTCCTCCTCGCCGTCCGAGACGGTCTCTTCATCGGCCGTCTTGGCGGCAAGCACGTCCACCAGCTTGCCCTCCCGCATTTTCCGGTCGAGCCGTTGCTGCTGGGCGCGCAGTTCTTCTTCCAGGACCGCCCTGACTGGATGTCATCGATGAGCTTGTCGAGCTTCTCCAGCCGTTTGCGGAATGAGCAGAGCAAGGCCCAGGTACTGGTGGCGAGCCGTCGCTGGAAGACAGTCATCGCGAAACGTGCCGCCTGGCGGTTGAGCAATCGCGCCTGGTTGTAGTAGTGCCGGATATACGCCGTGGTCTGCTCGTACAGGGCCTGTTCGCTGATTTCGCCCTGGGTGAGTTCGTAGCTCACTGTGTCACACAGTCGCTGCGGATACAGCGGTCGCCCGCGCAGATCGACCATTTCCTCCTTGACGCGCCGTATGAAGTACCGGTTACGGGACTCGCGAGGGAAGCGGGCGAACGCGGTTTCGGTGCTGAACAACTCGGGCTCCAATAGGCGCCACAGGCAGTAGTAGGGAAACTCCTTGCCCATGTGCGGCGTCGCCGTCAGGAGAAGCAGGTGATGCGCCGCCCAAGGCATCTTCCAATCGTCTGGCAGTTCCCGGACACCGGCGATCGCCGAGGCCAAAAGGTAGCGGTCGGTGGGCCGGAACGTGCCGTCCGGATCGCGGTTCGCCGACAGCTTGTGGGCTTCGTCGAACACTACCAGGTCATAGGGCGTCACGGCCGGATCGCGCAGGCAGTTAAAGAGGTGCGCGCTGCGCAGGCTGTCCACACTCACCACGATTAGATCGCTTTCCGGCCCGACGAAGGGGTTGCTCTCCTTGGCATCCGCTCCCATCACAATGCTGAACTGGAGTTGGAACAAGTTGCGCAGCTCGCGATACCAGTTTCCCACCAGGCCCGCGGGGGCAACGACCAGGACGCGGCGGATGGTGCGGCGGGTGAGGCTCTCGCGCACATAGAGGCCAGTCATGATGGTCTTGCCAGCACCGGCGTCGTCCGCGAGCAGGAAACGCAACCAGCTCTGGGGCAACATCCGCCCATAGACCGCGATGCGCTGGTGGGGGAGCGGATCGATCTCGCTGATTTCCGTGGCAAACGTCGGATTGAAGAGGTGCCCGTAGGACAGCCGCTCGCCTTCCACCAGGACCCGCAGGGCATTGGCGTCACCCAGGAAGTCCAGCCGGAGTTCCTGGGCCGGCGGCGCGTAAGCCGCGGACACCGGCTCCGGCAGTGCGACCTCAACCACTGAACCGCGACGAGCAAGCTGCCGAAGCTTGGACAGACCCATCGCCGACGGCTTGGACTGACCGTTTTCCCAGCGATTGAGCGTGACGAACGACACCCCGAGCAGCGCCGCAAACTGCTGTTGCGTCAGGCCCATCTGCTTTCGCAGCGTGCGGATTTCAGCCGGAGTCATACATACGCCCATCCATATGTTCGAGCGAATTGTAACCGGAGTGAGATCTATAGTCGAGTGTGGTCTTGAAAACTTTATATCATGTGATATATTTGTGTTGATATGACTGATGTTGAAGCTTATATGGCCACCAATCTAGCTCGTCTCTGTCAATGTCTTGGCTCGGCCAACACCGACAGACGCCTGCTCGGGCGTCCCTTCGAACAGGAGTCGATACTTTTGATTCGTGTGCCGACACGCACGTAACGCGCGTTAGAACCGTGGTCACACGGTCTCGCGCCCGGTCTACGGGCAAGTATCCCAGTTGGAAGATGGGCCGGATGGTTCAGTGGGAGTCGCCCGCCGAACTCAATGCATGCCGACTACTGGACGCAGACCCCGCTGTGACTGCCTTCTATGAGCAGCCGCTGGAGATCACCTATTTCCTCGATGGCGAGGTACACCGCCATTACCCCGATATCTTGGTTCTTGCACCCAACCGCAGCGAACTGTGGAAAATCAAGCCTGAATCTG
The DNA here is from genome assembly GCA_937891035.1 of uncultured Thermomonosporaceae bacterium. Classification (GTDB taxonomy): domain Bacteria; phylum Actinomycetota; class Actinomycetes; order Streptosporangiales; family Streptosporangiaceae; genus CALAED01. Next base: position 4,744 of record CALAED010000794.1, read on the forward strand.
AGGCCGCAAGGCCTGAAACGGTCCGCAGGACAGAGCTGATGAGGCGAGCATTGCCTGCGTATGGATATACATACCGCATAGTCCTTGCGGAAGATCTGGCGCGAGAAGAAGCCGTAGCGAGCCAGTTGGGGGTATTT
>CALAED010000795.1 GCA_937891035.1 uncultured Thermomonosporaceae bacterium
CGGCGAGACCGCCGATCAGCCAAGGGCCGATGAAGGATCCGGCGTAGGCGAGGGTCGACACGCGGGCGACCGGGGCCGTCGCTCACCCCAGCGCACCCGACCGGCCGCCGCTGAACAAGTGTTCGCCCCCGGCGCCGGCCAGGTCGACCGAGCCCGCGACTACCTGAGTGGCCGCGGCAAGGGGTAAGCGCCAACCCAGGCAGTCCGACGGGCGACCTCATGAGCGACCAAAGGCCAACTCGAGGAACGCGCCGGCCTCCCCTCGGCCGTACGGGATGACCTCATATAGCCGCCGTGACCTCGGGTTTTGCCGCGGAGCGTTCAGTTTTGATCCGCCCCGACGGGGTAACCCGAACCACTCATACGGATCATGCGGAGGCAACAGGGAGCCGTACCGAGGCCGTACCAAGACGGCGGGTACGCGAACACGCTCGACTTGGAGGAGAAATGGCCGACCAACCGTCATTCATCGAGGTCCAAAAGGCCCTGTCCGGGATTAACTACCCGGCATCGCGAGACCAGCTCATTCAGCATGCCAAGTCCTCGGGCGCCGACGACACCATCGTGCGAGCGCTCAGCAAGATCCCGGATCGGGAGTACGAGGGGCCGAGCGGCGTGAGCAAGGAAGTCGCCAACGTGTCCTGAGCAAGGCCGGAAGGACCGGTCAAAGACCCCGGCCGGGAGGGGTCGCGCTGGGAGAAGCCGCGCGCTGGGAGGAGGACGCGATGATCGAGCGTGACGTACCGGCGCGCGGCCGGCCGACGCGATCCGGTGGGCTCGCCGGGCCTGCCCCCTCCCCGGGGCCGGCGTTGGCCTTGCGGAGCCATCCTCCGTATCGCCTGGCGGACCTGGCTGCGGTCTGTGGCGATCCAGGACCGGTCGGACGCCTTGCTTTTTTCTTTGCAAAGCCCGGCGCCGGGAAGCCCAGCGAGATCCGCACGGCAGGGCGACGGTTGGCGGTCGCCGTGCTCACCGGCCCGTGATGGCATTGGTCAGGGTGTCGCGCAGCCCTTCGGTCATGATCGTCTGGTGGGCGTTGACGGCCGCCTTACGCCCGGCGTTTGACAGGCACCAGTCCCACCAACGCTCCAGTGCCTCGTTCTGGAGTTGGTCCGGCTGCAGGATGGCGGGCCAGCCCCAGGCCTGCGCCTGCGCGGTCACCTTGCCGCCGCCGGTCACCGGATCGACGGCGAGGGCGGGCACGCCGTGCTTGAGCGCGAGCACCAGCCCGTGCAGCCTCGTCGTCACGACGGCGTCCATCCGGGCGAACAGCGACGCGATCTGGTCCGGCGTTCGGCCATGCCGCCAATCGTGGGCGTCGAGCCTGGTGTCCACCGGGATCCGCGCGCAGTCTTGGTCGCCCAACCAGCGGGTCACCGTATCGCTGACCGCGTCGATCCGACCCCGGTCGCCGTACTCGCGCTGCCGGTGGGCGAGCACGACGGCGACGACGGGAACGGGGTCGGTGCTGGGCAGCGCGGCCAAATCGACCTGAGCCGGTACGTCCGGCGCGTCGCGCGGGACGATGCGGTGGAAGCCGGTGGCCGCGGGATCGGCCGAGTCGACCACGGATACGCCGACCGCGATGCGACGGCAGGTGGCGAACTGCCGGTGCAGGGCCTCAATCTGCTCTCCGTGCAGGGGACCGCACACGAAAACGAGGTGTGTGTAGGTATCGGCGCCGGCGTGGTCAAGGTCGACGCCGTCGCTGCGGAAACCGCGGCTCCAGGCGACTTCGTACGGCACACCGGCAGCGCGCAGCACCTCCGCAACCGCCCGGAGGCTCAGCACGTCACCGGCGGTGGCTTCGCCGTGGCGGAAGCTGAACCAGCCAGTGACCAGGACTCTCATGGACTCTTATGCCGGTTCAGTCCGGGTGGGGAGGGCTCTGCCCGGGTGGTTTCTTGCGCGGGCCCGCGCCGCCGCCCTTCGTGCCCTTGTCAGTTCCGGGCGGGCGGCCCTTCAGCCGCGTCTTCTCCGGGATCTGCTTGGCGGCATCATCGGCAGTGCCGCCGCGCTCGGCGCGCCGCAGTTCCGGCTGCTGAGGGTTGGGCATCGTCGCCATCCTTCCGAAGTCTTTCGCGGGGAAAGTGTGCGTTTACCCGTCGCAGCGCGATCCGAACACCGCGGTGCGCCTTTCTCAGCCGTCGGTGACGTCACACCCATGCCAGGCGCCCGGGCGGTATCGCCCCTACCGAGCGGTAACACGCGAAATGTCTCCTGATGGCGCCCAACCAGGCACGAGGGGGCCATGCGAGAAATAGAGCCAGCAGGTTGGTTGCTCGGCGCTGCCAGGCGCACGCTCGGCGTGAGTGATCATGATCGCCATGAAGGCCCCTTGATCAACTGGGAGACGAATAGGAGACGATCACTGACCTGACGTCTCCCAACGGACTTGAAGGGAGCCCCTGCATGCGAGGTATCGCCGCTGGTGAGCGGCCCAATTCTCGGGAAATCCGTGGTGGAGCTGAGGGGATTTGAACCCCTGACCCCCTCGATGCGAACGAGGTGCGCTACCGGACTGCGCTACAGCCCCAAGGACTCCGCAAGGTTAGCAAACCGGCGGGGGTGTTCGCGCGCCGGTGGGGTTGTGATGCACTGCTGGATGGAGCCTGGAAGTCGTGGGAGGAGCCCTGATGGAGCCGATCGTGGCCACGTCGTACGGGAAGGTGCGGGGGAGCGTCGCGGAGGGGGTGGCCCGGTTCCTGGGGGTGCCGTATGCCGCCGCGCCGTTCGGGGTCAATCGGTTCCGGGCGCCGGTGGCGCCCGAGCCGTGGGACGGGATGCGGGACGCGCTCGAGTACGGACCGACCGCCCCGAAGCCCCCGTATCGGGCGGTGTTCGCGTCGCTGCTCGATGACCCGATCATTCCGGGTGAGGAGTGCCTCAACCTCAACATTTGGGCGCCCGAGGGCGCGGCGGGGCGGCCGGTCATGGTGTGGATCCACGGCGGGGCCTTCCGCAACGGGTCGGGGGCGGTGCCGCACTACGACGGGACGAACTTCGCGCGCTCCGGGGTCGTCTGCGTCACCATCAACTATCGGCTGGGCGTGGAGGGATTCCTCCAGTTGCCCGGGGCGCCCGCCAATCGGGGGTTGCTCGACCAGATCGCGGCGCTTGAGTGGGTACGGGACAACATCGCGGGCTTCGGCGGTGATCCGGAGAACGTCACCGTGTTCGGGGAGTCCGCCGGCGGGATGAGCGTCACGACGCTGCTGTCGCTGGAGCTGGGGCTGTTCCACAAGGCGATCGCGCAGAGCGGCGCCGGACAGGTGGCGCAGACGGCCGAGGACGCCCTCATGGTCACGCGGGAGCTGGCGGAGCGACTCGGGGTGCCGCCGACCGCGGAGGGGTTCGCCGCCGTGCCGCCGGAGAAGATCATCCCAGTGCAGGCGGCCCTGTCGGACGAGTTCGCCGCCCGCCCCGATCCGGCCCGGTGGGGGGAGTCGACGGTACGGGCCAATCTCCCGTACGTCCCGGTCATCGACGGGGACCTGCTGCGGCAGCGGCCCATCGACGCGATCGCGGAGGGGGCGGGAAGTGGGGTTCCCCTGCTGACGGGCACGACGGCAGAGGAGTATCGCTTCTTCCTGGTACCGACGGGCCTGGCGCAGGGGGTCACACCGGAGAGGCTCCACGGGATCCTTGAGCGGCGCGGGCTCGATCCGGCGATCGCCGAGGTCTATCAGGGCAATCGGCCCGGCGCCGCGCCGGGCGACGTCCTGTGCGCGATCATCACCGATTCGTTCTTCCGTATCCCGACTTGTCGGGTAGCGGAGGGGCGGGGCGATGCCACCTATATGTATGAATTCGCGTGGAGGACGCCCGTACACGACCTCGGGGCCTGCCACGCCCTGGAAATCGGCTTCGTCTTCGGCAACCTCGGGCGCGGCGGCCTCGTCGGGGACGATCCGCCGCGGTCGCTGAGCGCGCTGATGCATCGCGCCTGGGTCGATTTCGCGACCTCAGGCGATCCCGGCTGGGCGCCGTACGACCCCGCGACCCGGCCCGTGATGGTCTTCGACGGGGATGGCGCCCGCGTCGTCCACGACCCCCGGGCCGACGAGCGGCTCCTTTGGGACAAGGTGGAGATCTAGAGAGATCGTCACAGCCACTTGCGCAGGCGGAACAGGACGTACAACGTCACGCCGCCGACCGCCCACACCACCGTGCTGACCACGAACCCCCAGTGCTGCTCCAACCCGGGGTACGGGACGTTCTGCCCGTAAAAGCCGGTGACGGCGGTCGGCAGCGCGATGATCGCCGCCCATGCCGTGAGCTTTCTCATCACCTGGTTGAGCCGGTTGCCCTGCATCGCGATGCGGGTCTCGAAGATGCTGGTGATCAGGTCGCGGAGGCTGTCGGTCCATTCGGCGGCGCGCAGCACGTGGTCATAGACGTCCTGGAAGTACGGCGCCATCGAGTCGGGCACGATGCGCAGATCCCGCCGGAGCAACGTGTTGACGACCTCCCGCATGGGCAGCACCACCCGGCGCAGCAACACGAGGCTCTTGCGCAGCTCGAAGGTGCGGCGCTGGACGGTCTGATCGCCGACACGCTCCTCGAAGAGCAGGTCCTCCAGAGCATCCAGCTCGGCGTCCAGCGCCTGTACGGCCGCGAAATGCTCATCGACGATCACGTCGAGCAGGATGTGGAGCAGGAAGACCACACCGTACTGCGCGAGGTCCCGCTCGGCGTCCCACCGCCGGGCGAGCTCGTCGACATCGAAGTCGGTGCTCTGCCGCACGGTCACCAGCGCGCGCTTGGTGACGAACGCCGAGACCTCGCACGTCAGCAGCTCGCCGCTGTCCGTATCGAGCCGCACCGAATAGACGTTGAGGAACAGATGCTCGGCGTACCGGTCCAGCTTGGCCCG
>CALAED010000796.1 GCA_937891035.1 uncultured Thermomonosporaceae bacterium
GCGAGCGCGACCAGCTCACACCACACCTGGTTTTGGTCGAAACCGTGCAGCGGCAGGTTGCGCAGCCCGGTGTCCTTGGCACAGCGGATGCGGTCTTCGCAGCGGGCGCGGCGGCGGTGCCGCAGCTCCAGTTCGGCGAGGTTGCGGCCGCGGGTGTTGGTGACAAAGACCGTGAAGCGGTGGCCGTCGATGTCGGTGAAGCGCAGTTGCGCGCCCGGGTGCGGGCGTTGTTTGCCGACGATGAGGCGCATCCCTTTCGGCCAGGAGGTCAGGTCGACCATGCCGGTGATCTCGGTGACCCACGCGCCGTCACGCACGTCGCCGTCGCAGTCCAGTGCCACGGTCCAGGCCCGTAGCGGGATCTTGCCGATCGCCTCGCAGATGTCGTCGGTCAAGGTGAACCCGATGGAGTATTTGCAGCGGCGGGCGGTGACCCAGTTCAGGAAGTCGTGGGTGCCGCCGCCAGAGTCGGTGCGGATCAGCACCTGCTTGTGCATCCGGGCCGGGATCTGGGCGAGCGCGAGCCGGCCCGCGGTGATGTGGTCGGCGGCGGTGTTGGAGCCGGCGTTGCCCTTGCGCAGCACGACCGCGGCGGCCTCCCCGGTCCCGGCCGGGCCGTGGTCGATGAACGCGGTCATCGGATGGAACCCGAAGGTGTGCTTCCAGGTCGGTGCCGCGTCTTGTTTGTCCGAATGCGCGATCACAATCGTGGCGTCCAGATCGAGGGGGATCAGCTCGCCGCCGGAGCCCGGCGCGGCGTCGGCGGCCAGCGTCCACACCCGCTCCCGCGCGGCCGCCCGCGCCCGCCGGATCGCTCGCAGCGCTTTCGGCCCGGCGCCGGCCAGTGTCTTGACCAGCCGTGAGGTCGTCGGATCGGAAGCGATGGGCCCATACAGCTCCGGTGATGATCGAAGGACGGCGATGTCGGCCAGGCAGTCCCCGCCCAACGCCAGCGCCACCGCCAGATCCGCCACGATCTTCCCCGGATCATGCACCGCCCCGGGCCTGCGCCACCGCTCCAGCCCTGCCGACAGTCCCCGGCCCAGGCCCGACACCCGCAACGTCTCGGCCAGCAGCAGCCCACCGGCCTGACACACAATCCCCGACCCGTCCGACGACACAACGATCTTGGCCTTCCGGCCGGTAATCTTCACCTGGAAAGTGCCTTTCAGCAAGGGATAGTCGAGACTTCAGCAATCCCGATTCTCCCAGCTCAAAGGCACTTTCCTCATATAAAAGACCAGATCACCCGCCGCCCACACGAAAGCGCGAGGTTAGGAGAAAGAACCCGATGAAGCTGCCCATGTCCGCCGCTGCCCTCGTGGCGGCCGCCCTGATCGCTTCCGTGACGGGAGGGTCCGCGACGGCGGCACAGGCGGCCGGCACCACGGCCCTTCCGAGCGTGAACATGGAGGCCACTATCAAGGCTGCCCAGATCGACCCGCGGCGGGCCGACAACACGCTGACCCCGGGCGCCAAGGACAGCGTGCGCCTCGTAGAGGAGGCGCTGCGCGACTGGCAGCTACTCGACGCGCAGTGGGTGGACGGTTACTTCGGCACCACGACGGTCGCCGCCTACGCGAAGTACCAGAAATCGCTCGGCTACACCGGTCTCGACGCCAACGGCCTGCCGGGCAAGACATCGCTCGCCAAGCTCGGTACCAGCCGCTTCACGGTCACCAGCATCATCGAGCCCGGGGCCCGGGTGTCCGCCGACGGTTTCGTCATCAACACCCGCACGAAGAACATGCTGGTCGAGGCGGAGCGGCTGCTCGGCCGCGACCTCGTACTGGAGCAGGGTTCGTACAACCCCGGCGGCGACCCCACGTCCGCGGGTACCCACGACGGCGGCGGCGCCGTCGACATCTCGGTCCAGGGGATGACTTCCACCACCCGCACCGCGGCCGCCCGCGCGCTGCGCCAGGTCGGCTTCGCGGCATGGGTGCGCAGCCCCGCTCAAGGCAACTGGCCGTGGCACATCCACGCCGTCGCCATCAGCGACACCGACCTCGCCAGCCAGGCCCAGCACCAGGTCGGTGACTACTACCTCGGCCAAAACGGGCTCGCCGGCCGCGGCCCGGAGACGGGCCCAAGGTGACCATCCGCACCTGGGAGGAGTACCTGCGCCTCTGACCCGTACGCAGTCCGAGCAGCACTGACGATACGAAACCCAGAATTCACGAAACATTGAGAAACACCATCAAGAACACCATCAAGACTCTCAACAATTTCCTCTCCGCGACCACTGCCGCACTGGCAGTCGGCGTAGGGATCATCGCCACCGCATCCCCCGCCTCGGCGGCGGTCCGCGACGGCGTCTGCGAGGACGGCGAGTTCTGCTACTACTACAACAGCGACAACGCGGGATCGGTCTCTGACTTCACCAGCTCCCTCGGCAACTACGGCGACGCGCAGCCCGACTGCTACGACTTCAAGGGCGCCGGTGCTGGCCAGGGTCTGTGCATCAAGAACGACGCCGCCTCGGTCTGGAACCGCAGCGACCAGACCGTCGTGGTCTACTTCAACAGCAACTACGGTGGTGCCTCCCAGTCCTTCGGCCCCGGCGCCAAGGGCAACCTGAACGCCACCATGAAGAACAACAACGCCTCGCACCAGTTCGGCTCGACGAGCACCAGCCTGTCGTACGGGCTCTACAAGGCCGGCGGCGGCGGAATCAGCTGCCCCTTCGACGGTTACACCAGCAGCACCCTCGGTCGGCACGAAGGCATCGACTTCGCCCGCAGCATCGGCTCGGATGCTCACTCCTTGACGAGCGGTGTGGTCACACGCATCACTTACGGGGCCAACGGCAGTGGGGGGCTCTCCACGATCGCCATCTACAACTCCGCGTCGGACAAGACGGTGATCTACCTGCACACCGCTCCGCGGTCCTTGTTCGTGGGCCAGTCGATCAGCAAGGGCCAGATCATCGGCGACGAGGCGTGGCGTGGGGTCGGCTCCAGTGGAGCCGCGCACACTCACGTCGAGGTGCGCGACGGACGGCAGACGGCTGCGTCCAAGAGCGTCGGCGACCCGGTTCTCGACAACCCGAACCCGCACTCCTTCTGGCGGAGCCAGGGCTACAGCATCGCCTAACGCACTGCGGCCGCTCGGGCACGTCTCCGCGCACGAACTGCACGGTTGATCCCCCTGATCGTCACCCTGCGATCGCGGCGATGGCGTTCGGCGCAGCGGGGCGCACCGCCTCATAGCCCGACCCGGCAGTTCTGCCCTCAACCTGAAAGCTCATGATGAACTCACACATTTACCAAGGCCGCCCTGGTAGGAACCCTCGCCGGGCCCGCTCCCGCTGCCACGACCGACCCCGCCGTCCCGGCCCAGCTCGGCCTCGCTGCTGCCGCCGGCCAAGTCGA
>CALAED010000797.1 GCA_937891035.1 uncultured Thermomonosporaceae bacterium
ATCACCGACGTCGGGCCGCTCGAGCCGCCGGAAGGGCATCGGATCGAGGTCATGCGATCGCCGAACTGGCGGGCGCTGACCGTCGCGGAAAATTCGCTGGCGCGCGCGCTCAAGGTCCGCGCCGCCGAACCCGGCCGGCACGCCTGGGGCATGCCGATGCTGCGGTACGTGATGCTGCAACGGGTCGCCATGGAGTATTCCGCGATCGACGGCACACCCCACGGCTACGCCGAGTTCGTCCGGCCGGACGGGATCAGGGCGGCGGTCTTGGAGCGCACGCTCCCGGGCGACACCGTCTTCATGCAGTTCCGCGCGGCACACCAGATGCCCGAACTGCTCGTCGACGTGGTCAACGACCACCTCGAACTGGCGATCAGCAGACCCGAGATCGGAATCTTGCGCAGGGCGGAAAGGCTGATAGACGGGGTCGTCGGCCTCACCGAGATCCTCGTGGCACGCCTGCGCACCGAGGAGTACCACGATATTCGCGAGGCGCTCGGACTTACGAGTGGCAGCCATTCGGTCGGCCTGCATTTCCACCTTATGCGTGACCTGTATCCGAGCCTGGCCAAGGCGACCAAGGACGCGCCCGCCGAAGTGCGTCTGCTCATCCGGTCACTGGGCCGTCATATCGACCGCTGGCGCATGGGCCATATCAACTTGCCGCGCACCAATCTCGGCGGAGCCGGGACCGGCACCAAAAGCCTCACCGGTTCCCCGGATGCGCTGCAAACCGTCGCAAAAATGCGAGAAGCTGGACGGGCGCGTGACCCTTTCAGCCCGCGGGAACGTCCGTTCCAGGCAACGGCGTGGGAGTCGGATCTGCCTCCGCTGGCGGAGGTGGAACGGCTGCTGCTCACAGAGATCGCGCACGAGACGCAGAACCGGTTCACCGATGTGCAGGACCGAACGGGGCGCTACGCGGATCCCCCCGGATTCGCGCCGCCGCCCAGCCGGCGCCGCACCTGAGGAGTAAACGAGATCGTGTCGGTCGGCCGCACCCCCTCAAACAATCAATCCGAGTCGGATCTTCGCGGTTTTCTCCGCCGCCATTTCACGGCGGTCGACTTTCTTAAAGCCGTCCTTTCCCTCGCGCTCGGCTTCGGCATCGCGCTGCTCGCCAAGGATCGCGGCTCGGCGGTCGGGCTCATCGCGCTCGCGGTCGTCATGGTCTGCGCCGCGTTCGCTTTGGACAGGATGCGCGTCACCACGGAAAGCGACCTGATGAGTGCCGTCGCCAATACTCGTGACGAGGCGGCGAGCCAGCTCAGACAGCTCCGCGACGATCTCGAACGGCACATCGACCTCGTCCACGCGGGCGTTCGGTTCGTCCCCGATCATCAGGGTTCGGAGGATGGCGGGCCGGGGTACGACACGGCGACCGCGGCGGTCCGCAGGGCGCAGCGCAGGATCTATGTCGTCGGCGACTACAGTCCGCCCGTCGGGGAGGGCGCGACGTTGTCCAAGCCGCCGGACGAGCGGTCGGGCTACCTCGATGCGATCGAGGATGAGCTGGAGAAGGCGTTGTCCGGTCCGCGCGATGTGCCCCTTTCGTACCATCGACTGATCCAGCGGCCGCCCGAGCTCTACCAGCAGATCAGCCGGCGCTCGCCCGACGGCGTCGTGCTCACCCGGGACGACATGGCCGGGGACATGCAGGCGTTCCAACACCTCGGCCGCGTGCTCCAGATCGCCAAGAGCGCCGCGGCCAACGGACGGATCGACATCCAGATCAGGTTGATCCCGTTCTTGCCGAACTGCCCGAGCATTCTGCTCATCGACAAGCGTGAGCTGCAGTTCACCATCCCGACCAGGATCGATCAGCCGGGCGACCACTACGCGCTGCAGGGCCTGCACGGGGTTCTCGTCATGGAGGACAGGGCGTCGGGTGCCCAGCTGTGCGACCACTTCGAACGGGTCTTCGAGCGTCTCAAGGCGAAGTCGCTGACGATCGTCAACGTCCAGAGCTGACGACACCGGACACCGCATCGATTCGGCGGAAAGGCGTTCCGGGCATGCGTTCGGCGGAAATGCGTTAGGCCGGACACCTGAGGTTTCGGGACACTGGTCGGGTGCTTTTGACGATTTCGACGTCGATGTCGCCCGCGACCGACTTGGGCTTCTTGCTGTACAAGCATCCTGACCGGGTGCAGGCGTTCGACCAGTCCTTCGGGACGGCGCACGTGTTCTACCCGGAGGCGACCGGCGAACGCTGCACCGCGGCGCTGCTGCTCGACGTCGATCCGATCAAGCTGGTACGGACCCGCGGCGGGAATTCCCCCGACTTTTCGCTGGGCCAGTACGTCAACGACCGGCCGTACGCTGCGTCCTCGCTGCTCGCCTCGGCCATGGCGAACGTCTTCCGTACGGCCATGCGCGGCCGCTGCGACAGCCGTCCCGAGCTGGCGGCGGCGGCGCTGCCGCTCGAGATCCATCTTCCGGCGCTGCCATGCAAGGGCGGCGCCGAGTGGACGGCACGCCTGTTCGAGCCGCTGGGCTGGCGGGTCGACGCGCGCGCGGTGCCGCTGGACGAGGGATTCCCCGAGTGGGGCGCCGGGCGCC
>CALAED010000798.1 GCA_937891035.1 uncultured Thermomonosporaceae bacterium
GGCAAGACCAACATGGACGAGTTCGCGATGGGCTCGTCCACCGAGAACAGCGCCTACGGCCCGAGCCACAACCCGTGGGACCTCGACCGCGTGCCGGGCGGCTCGTCGGGCGGCTCGTCGGCGGCCGTCGCGGCCTACGAGGCGCCGCTTTCCACCGGCACCGACACCGGCGGGTCCATCAGGCAGCCGGCCGCGGTCACCGGCATCGTCGGCACCAAACCGACCTACGGCGGCTCGTCGCGTTACGGGGTGGTGGCCTTCGCCTCCTCGCTCGACACGCCGGGGCCGCTCGCCCGAACGGTGCTCGACGCCGCCCTGCTCCACGAGGCCTTCAGCGGCCATGACCCGTTCGACTCGACCTCCATCGACGCGCCGGTGCCGTCGGTGGTCGAGGCCGCCCGGCGCGCCGACGTCGACGGCCTGCGCGTCGGGGTGGTCAAGGAGCTGTCGGGCGAGGGCTACCAGCCGGGGGTGCTTAACCGCTACCAGGAGGCGGTGGACCTGCTGGAGTCGCTCGGCGCCAAGGTCGTGGAGATCTCCTGCCCGCACTTCGCCTACGCGCTGCCCGCGTATTACCTGATCGCCCCGTCGGAGTGCTCGTCGAACCTGGCCCGCTTCGACGCCATGCGGTACGGGCTGCGCGTGGGCGACGACGGCACCCGCAGCGCAGCGGAGGTCATGTCGCTGACCCGGGCGGCCGGCTTCGGCGCCGAGGTCAAGCGCCGCATCATGCTGGGCACCTACGCGCTGTCGAGTGGCTACTACGACGCCTACTACGGCAAGGCGCAGCAGGTCCGCACGCTGATCAATCGCGACTTCGACGCCGCCTTCGAGCAGGTCGACGTGCTGGTCTCACCGACCACGCCGACCACGGCCTTCCCCATCGGCGAACGCGTCGACGACCCGATGGCGATGTACCTCGCCGACCTGTGCACCATCCCATCCGATCTGGCCGGCAACGCCGCGATCTCGGTGCCCTGCGGCCTGGCCGAGGAGGACAACCTTCCGGTCGGTCTGCAGATCATGGCCCCGGTGCTCGCCGACGACCGCCTCTACCGCGTCGGCGCCGCGGTCGAGACGGCCCTCCAGGACCGTTGGGGCGGCCCGCTGCTGGCGGACGCGCCGGAGCTGGCGCGATAGCGGGCACGTCGTGATCACTCGCATCGAGATCGACGGCTTCAAGTCGTTCAGGAACTTCACGCTGGACGTGCCGCCGCTGCTCGCCCTGGTCGGGCCCACCGCCGGCGGCAAGTCGAACCTGTTCGATGCGCTGGACTACGAGGCCGCGGCGCGGGCCGGGGGGTTTCCGCTTGTCGAATCGGGTCGCGGGCGGCCGCATGAGCTCGTCCATCGGGTGGCGAATGGCCGGCCGGTGGACGGCTTTTCGATCAGAGTCCATCGGCTGGTCCGCGTCGACGAGGGGTTCATCGATGTGGTTTCGGTCGCCGGCGCGGGGGTCGACGCCGGCCCGTGCCCGGCCGACAGGGGCCACCACCTGTCCTGGTCTGGTACTGACCAGGACGCGCGGTTCCCCCAGGCCGTCCGTGACCGGCTGTGGCGCCTGGCCGGCACGGTGGGCGATGGATCGACCGCTCCCGACACCGTCTTGAGCACCGCCCGGCGGATCGTGGCGGCCATCGGGGACGGCGGGATCCTCGCGCCGGACCCGCGAGCGATGCGCGGCCCGGGGTGGGCCGCCGATCTGCGGCCGCTGGCGCGCGACGGGGCGAATCTCGCCGCCGTCCTGGGCCGGCTGCGGGACTCGGCGGCGTTCGACGACCTCACGGCCGATCTCACCGCGGTCATCCCCGAGGTGGAGCGCGTCGTCCCGGAGTTCGACGACAAGCGCCAGGAGTGGTTCTTCGATCTGATCATCGACGGACAGGGCCCGGTGCCCAGCACGTTGCTGTCCGCCGGGACCTTGCGGACCCTCGGGTTGCTGACCGCGCTGCACGACCCGGAGCATCCCGGCGTCGTCATGATCGAAGAGATCGAGACCGGGCTGCCGCCGAGCCGGGTGGCCGAACTGCTGCGCCGCGTCCAGACGCGGGTGAGCGATCTCGCTGACGCGGACTCGCTCGAGCGGCCGTTGCGGCAGGTGATCGTCACCAGTCACTCGCCCGTCGTGGTGGCCGGGCTGTACGGCATCCGGCCCGACTCGTTGGTCGTCCTGAACACCGCGGTGAGCGCGGACGACGGGCGGACGTCGCGGGTGACCGTGGCCAGGCCGGCGCGCGAGGACGGGGACGGGCCCGGTTCTTACCTGGGGGACTGCCTCGACGCGGTCGGGCGGGGCATCTCATGAGCCGTCCGCCGGTGCCGGGGCGGCCTGCGCGCGCCGACCGCTTCGATCACTTGAGCCAGAACGTTCGCTTGACCGAGAAGGCCGTGGAAGGGCTGGGGTACCTGTGAGTGTTGAGACGCTCATGTCGTATGACGCCGCGATGGCGAAGTACGAGCCGGTGCTGGGCAT
>CALAED010000799.1 GCA_937891035.1 uncultured Thermomonosporaceae bacterium
TCAGCAGGCGGCCCAAGGTCAGCCCGCCCGGCGTGAAGTGCGGGGCGGCGCTGCGGATGGACACGAATGCCGACGCCCACAGCACCACCGTGACGCCCGCCGCCGCCAGCGCCCGGCGATCGACACCGGACGGCCCCCTGGTCCCCTGTCGCACGGGATGAACTTTAAAGCGCGGATATTTCCATCCGCGACGCATTATCACCGCAGTCGCCCCCCTGCCATTGAACCTTGCGCGATCCGACTCGACCGAGCCGAGGAGAACCGCTCACGGTCCCCGGTGTTCAGAACACCGGCGGACCGCCGCGGTTGCGCGAAGCCGCCTAAGACTTACCTTGTACGATTGGCGCGGAGGAGGGTTGATGTGGCCACGCGCAGCCAACCACGAACCGAGCCCCGAATCCCGCTGAGCCGAGAGCGGGTGCTGTACGCGGCGGTCGACCTTGCCGACAAGGGCGGGATCGAGTCGCTCACGATGCGGCGCCTCGCCGAAGAAGTCGGCGCCGAGGCGATGTCGCTCTACTACCACGTGGCCAACAAGCAAGAGGTTCTGGACGGCATCGTCGATGTCATCGCCCAGGAGATCAACGACGTCGTCGACAAGATCGACGCACCCGCGACGGGCGCCGACTGGAAAATGGCCGTACGGCGGCGGATCCTGGCCGCCCGCGAAGTCCTCCTTCGCCACCCCTGGGCGCCCGGCGTCCTGGAGACACGCACCAAGGCGAGCCTGGCGATCGTGCGATATCTCGACGGTCTGATCGGGCTCATGCGATCCGGCGGTTTTTCCTACGACGTGGCCCATCACGCCCTGCACGCCTTGGGGAGCCGGGCACTGGGTTTCACTCAGGAGCTGTTCAACCCGGGCGCCGGGTCCGCCGACGAAGAAGCGAACGCCATGCTCGCGAGCATGGCCGACCGGCTTCCCCACCTCGTCGCCATGCTGAGCGAGATCGCCCACGACGACCCCGACTCCACGCTGGGATGGTGCGACGACCAGCGTGAGTTCGAGTTCGGGCTCGATCTGATCCTCGACGGACTCGACAGGATGCGCGAGACCGCCTGACCCGCCTTACCCGCCTGCCCCGCCTGCCCCGCCTGGCTCGCCTGCGGCCACTCCCTTGCTTCGCCCTTTCTGGTATGCTTCGTCGCTCTTGACGAACCTTACGGCGTACGATTACCTTACGACGTACGACTTACAGCGTACGAAAACGGGGTGTTCGCAGTGCGGAAGACAGACATGATGAGGGCGTTCGTGGTGCCCTCGTACGGCCCGCCCGATGTTCTGGAGCTCAGGGACATTCAGGTGCCCGTGCCCGGCGACGACGAGGTGCTGATCCGGGTGCGCGCCACCTGTGTGCAGCCCTACGACTGGCACGGCGTGCGCGGCGAGCCGCGTATCGCGCGGCTGATGCCGGGCCTCCTCGGACTGCGCCGCCCAAAGGTCGGCGTCCTGGGCGCCGACGTGGCGGGGCAGGTCGAGGCCGTCGGCAAGGACGTCACGGAGTTCCGGCGCGGCGATGAGGTGTTCGCGATGCCGGGGCAGGGCGGCTTCGCCGAGTACGCGTGCGTCCGGGCAAGCGAGTTGGCGCCAAAGCCGAAGAACCTGTCGTTCGAGCAGGCGGCGGCGGTGCCGCTGTCGGCCCTCACCGCCTTGCTGGCGCTGCGCGACCAGGGACGAGTCGGGCCGGGGCAGCGGGTCCTGGTCAACGGGGCTTCGGGTGGTGTGGGGACCTTCGCCGTGCAACTCGCTCGTGCCTTCGGCGCGAAGGTCACCGGCGTGTGCGGCACGCGGAACGTGGACCTGGTCCGGTCGATCGGCGCGGATGAGGTCATCGACTACACGGCGGAGGACTTCACTCGACAGGAGCGGCGCTATGACCTGCTGCTAGACATCGCGGGAAGCCGTTCGGGCTGGGCGTGCCGGCGGGTGCTGGCGCCGAAGGGGACCTACGTCGTCATCGGCGGGCCGGGCGGTCGCTGGCTCCAGCCCGTCGGGCACATGGTCGCGGCGCTCGCGGTGTCTCCCCTTGTGTCCCAGCGGATGGCCATGACGGCCATCGGCGTGAGCAACGAGAACAAGCACAATCTCGTGACGCTGACCGGGCTCATCGAGGACGGCAAGATAGCTCCGGTCATCGACCGTACCTATCCGTTCGAGGAGATCCCGACCGCCCTCGGCTACCAGGAAGAGGGCCACGGGACGGGAAAGGTCGTCATCACGATCTAGCCAGCCGAGCCGCGGCGGCCGCCGCGGCCACCCGGGGCGGCGAATCCGCAACCGTCCCCCGCCGGCATGGCCGGCGGGGGGCGGTCACGCGGGCGGGACGTGCGCCGCGCTGCGATAGCGTTCGGACAGTTCACCGACGAGGGCACGCAGTTCGGGCGGGTCGTCGATCGTGAAGTCCATGCCGAGCAGGCCGGCGTAGACGGCGACCGTTTCGAGGGTGTCGGCGCCCGTATGCAGCACGCAGGTGCGCTCGTCGACCGGCTCCACCGTCCCGACGGCGGCGTTGATGCGCTCGGTGACCCGTTCGGCGGGCGCGTGCACGGTGATCCTCGCCCGGTACCGCCACCCCGCCGCCGACACTCCGCGCCTGATGTGATCCGCGGCGTCGTCGGGCAACTCGCGCGGAGTGAAGCGCGGCCCGGCCGGGGTACGGGGGACGATCCGGTCGACGCGGAAGGTGCGCCAGTCGGACCGGTTGACGTCCCAGGCCAGCAGGTACCAGCGGCGACCCCAGTTGACCAGCCGGTACGGCTCGACCATGCGCAGGCTCTCGGCGCCGTCGTGACCGCGATAGTCGAACCGCAGCCGCTCGTGGTCGCGGCAGGCCCCGGCCAGGGTGGTCAGCACGCCGGGGTCGGCGAGCGGTCCCGGGCCGTCCCGGCCGACCGGCACCGTATAGGTCTGGAGCGCCTGGACACGGCGGCGCAACCGCGCCGGCAACACCTGTTCCAGCTTGGCCAGCGCGCGCAGCGAGGTCTCTTCGATGCCGGCGACGGTGCCGTCGGCCGCCGTGCGCAGGCCGACCGCGACCGCGACCGCCTCCTCGTCGTCCAGCAGCAGCGGGGGCATCGCCCTGCCCGCCGCCAGGCGGTAGCCGCCGGCCGAGCCGCGGTTGGCCTGCACCGGATAGCCGAGCTCGCGCAGCCGGTCGATGTCCTTGCGAACCGTGCGAGGGCTCACGCCCAGGCGTTCGGCCAGCATGGCGCCGGTCCAGTCGCGCGGGGTCTGGAGCAACGACAGCAGCCGCAACAGCCGGGCCGAAGTTTCCAACATGATGACGAGTATGACGGCCCTTTAGGAAGGAATTGGACCTAATGGCCGCGTAGCGTCGGTACCGGCGAACAAGCCAACGGACGACAGACGACAGACGACAGACGACAGACATAAGGACGATGTGCCATGGACTGGAAGCTGGAACTGGTGGCCGTCCCGGTCTCGGACGTGGACCGCGCGAAGGACTTTTACACCAGGCAGGTCGGGTTCAACGCCGATCACGACCACACGGTCAGCGACGACATCCGCTTCGTGCAACTGACCCCGCCGGGATCGGCCTGCTCGATCGCCCTGGGCAAGGGGGTCATCGACGCGGAGCCCGGCTCGGTCAAGGGCCTGCAGATGGTCGTGGACGACGTGGCCGCCGCGCGGGCCCGGCTCATCGAGAACGAAGTGGACGCCAGCGAGGTCCAGGACTTCCCCTGGGGTCTGTTCGTCTTCTTCAGCGACCCGGACGGCAACGGCTGGGCTCTCCAGCAGATGAAGCCACAAGGCTGACCACCGCGCGCCGTTGACCCGCCGCTGACCCGACGTGGCCGCCGCGCGGACGGTACGTACCGCCCGCGCGGCCGGCGGGACGAGGCCGGCCCCTGGCGCGATGCCGGCACAGGTGGCAGGCTCTTGTGGCCGTGGTGATCCTTAAGACTCCGAGGCCCATACGCGCGCCCACCTGCGTGCGCCCGCACTCGCCCGCGCGGCCCGTCCGCCGGCAGCTGGCGGTTACGGTCTTGGCGCTGGGCGTCGTGACGGGGTGCTCCGGGACGTCGGGGACGCCGGGCCCTCCGGGGACGTCCGCACCATCCGCACCGGCCACACATCCCCAGACGGGCACCACATCCGGCTCGCCGAGCGCGGCGCCGGCCAGGAGCGGCTTCCTCGTGTTCGGCGACTTCGGGACGACCGGCAGGGCGCAGCACGCCGTCGCGCGGGCGATGACCAAGTGGGCCGCCGCGCCCGGCCATCGGACGGACGCGCTGGTGACCACCGGCGACAACGTCTATCCCGATGGCGCGCCGGCCCGCTTCCGCCGCGCCCTGGACGCGCCGTACGCGGGCCTGCGCCGGTCGGCGCCGATGTGGGTCACCTTGGGAAACCACGACGTGGCGGACGGCCACGGCCGGGCCCAACTCGGCCATCTCGGGTTGCCGTCGCTGCCGTACAGCAAGCGGCTGCCCGGTGCCGAACTACTCTTCCTTGACGCCAACCGCGTCGACGGCGCGCAGGCGCGCTGGCTCCGGGCCCGGCTCGCCGCGCCCGGGCCGCCGTTCCGGGCCGTCGTCTTCCACCAGCCGGCGTGGTCGTGCTCGGAGCACGGCTCGACCGCTGCGGTGGACCGGCTGTGGGTGCCGATCTTCGAGCGGTACCGCGTGGCGCTCGTGCTGAACGGACATGATCACAACTACCAGCGCTACACCTCGCGCCGCGGCGTCACGTACGTCGTCACCGGTGGCGGCGGCGCGGCGCTGTACCCGGTCCGTGACGGCTGCCGCACACCCGCCCGGGCCGCCGCCGTCAGCAAGCATCACTTCACGGCGGTTCAGATCACCGGAGGCACGTTGACGCTCACCGCGGTCGCCGCCACCGGCGCCGTCCTCGACCGGGCGGTCATCCGCCGCTGATCATCGGGCTGCCGGCGGCAGAAACGCGACGGCATGCCGCGCGCACCGGTCGGCGAAGGTCCGCGGCCGGCGCCCGAGCACCCGCTGCGGTCGCCCGGCCCTGTCTCACCAACGCGGGGCGGACGCCTGGCCGGGCTGGTCGGAGCAGCCAATCGGGGAGATCCCGCGGCAGGGTTTGGCAGTTATGGCGGTTATGTCAAAGAAGGCCCAAACAGCGGCGAACAAGAACCGGCCCGCCGC
>CALAED010000800.1 GCA_937891035.1 uncultured Thermomonosporaceae bacterium
TGTGTTCGGCGCGGCCGTCGGAGGGCCGCTATTGGTTCGATCGCGGGCTACGGCTGCTGCCGGAGCCGACACCGGTTACGGGCGCGAGCGCTGTGGCTGACCGGCTGGTTCGCCGTTATCCAGGGCGAACACGCGGTCGGTGAACAATTGTTCAGACAGACCCGTGCTATCGCGGAAGAGATCGGTGACGAATCCGCGCTCGCCTACGCCATCCAGTACCTGGGCGGCATCGCCATGCACCAAGGCGACGCCAAGCGCGGCCTGGTCATGTACGAAGACGCGTTGGCCCAGCTGCGCAAGCTGGAGGACCGCCCGGGCCTGGTGATCTTGTTGTTCCAGCTGGGCGTGTGCAACATCCTCCTCGGCGATGTCGAACGTGCCCTCGCCGCCACCGATGAATCGCTTCGGGTGAACGGAGACAACGACGAGCATTGGTGCCGCGCCTATGCCCTCTACAACAAGGCGCTGTGTTTGTGGATGCGCGGTGATTACCGCGAGAGCGCCGAGCTGGCGGCCGCCAGCATACGTCTGAAGCATCAGCTTGGTAATCTTCATGGCATCGCGCATTGCCTGGAGGTACTCAGCTGGGTCGCCGCGCAACAGGGCCGCCACCAGCGAACCGCATGGCTGATGGGCGCGGCCCACGTGCTCTGGATGAAAATCGGATCACCACTGTTCGGCGTGAAGATCCTCCGCGGCTATCACGATGCGGCGGAGCAGTGCGCGCGGCAAGCCCTTGGTCAGCGCGACTACACGGATAACTTCCAGGTAGGAATGGGACTCACCCTTGATCAAGTCGTGGACCGTGCCACTGGAGACGGCAGGATGGCCCCGGGGAGTCCCACCCCAGGGCTCCCACAGAACGGAGCGTGACAATCTCCCGTCACTCCGCTCGTCTCATCTGGTCCTTTAGAATTCGGTCATCCACCCCCAGTGGGCGAATAAAAATTGCTAACTACTGTAGGCGGGCGGCAGCAATGGCAATGTTTCGGATAGGGCAATGGAATTTGGGTGCACGGTCTCGATGCGTCCTCGGTCACCGGGAAGGCTCCGAGTCCAAGCAGGTGAGAGGCTCGGAGCGTCTTCGTCTCTGGCTCCGGAATGGCCTCGTGATACTGGTCTGATACTTCGTGCATGTGGATCATGGTTTAGCCTCGATGTTTCGTGAGGTCGGTTGGAGTGTGTGGTGAACCAACCGATGTCGGTTTCGGGCCTGGGGGCCAGTGGGGTTGGCCCGGCTGTCGCGCCGGGTGGGCGGGGTCCCACGGGCTCGGGTGGTCTCCTTCCTGGATTGTCGGGACAGTTCGGCTGGTCAGGGTGCTGGCAGGGCTTGTAGCCGGATGGCCGCGAGGGTGGTCAGGCCGGCCCATCGCCAGCGTGCGGCCAGGCGCAGGCGGAGTCGTCTGCCGCCTTTGACCAGGCGGCCGGCGGCGGAGAAGATGCGGAGCCGAAGCTTTTTTGGTTCCCAGCGGCGGGCCTGGTGGCCGGCCAGGGCGAGCATCTGCATCCAGGCGGTCAGTTCGCTGGCGAGCGCGACCAGTTCGCACCAGATCTGGTTCTGGTCGAAACCGTGCAGCGGCAGGTTGCGCAGCCCGGTGTCCTTGGCGCAACGGATACGGTCCTCGCAGCGGGCTCGGCGGCGGTGCCGGAGCTCCAGTTCGGCGAGCTTGCGGCCGCGGGTGCCTGTGACGAAGCAGGTGAAGCGGTGCCCGTCGATGTCGGTGAACCGCAGCTGAGCGCCCGGGTGCGGCCGTTCCTTGCGGACGATGACCCGCATTCCCTTTGGCCAGGCGGACAGGTCGAGCATCCCGGTGATCTCGGCGACCCACGCGCCGTCGCGTGCCTCGCCGCCTGCGTCCAGCGCTGCCGTCCATGCCCGCAGCGGGATTTTGAGGATCGCCTCGTAGATCTGCGGCGTCAAAGCGAATCCGATCGAGTACTTCACCCGTCGCGCGGCCACCCAGTCCAGGAACTCGTGGGTGCCGCCCCCCGAATCGGTCCGGATCAGCACCTGCTTGTGCAGGTGAGCGGGGACTTGGGCGAGCGCGAGCCGCCCGGTGGCAATGTGGTCATCAGCGGTGTTGGAGCCGGCATTGCCCTTGCGTAGCATGATCGCGGCGGCCTCTCCGGTCCCGATGCTCCCGTGGTCGATGAACGCGGTCATCGGATGAAACCCGAACGTGTGCTTCCAGGTCGGCGCCGCCTGCTCCTTTTCCGAATGCGCGATCACGATCGTGGCGTCCAGATCCACCGCGATCAGCTCACCGTCCGCGCCGGGACCAGCGTCGCCGGCCAGAACCCACACCCGTTCCCGGGCCGCAGCGCGCGCCCGCCGGATCGCCCGCAACGCCTTCGGCCCGGCTCCGGCCAGTGCCGTGACCAGTCGCGACACCGTTGGATCTGAGGCGATGGGCCCGTACAACTCCGGTGAGGAGCGCAGGAGGGCGATATCGGCCAGGCAGTCCCCGCCCAACGCCAGCGCCACCGCCAGATCCGCCACGATCTTCCCCGGATCATGCACCGCCCCGGGCCTGCGCCACCGCTCCAGCCCTGCCGACAGTCCCCGGCCCAGGCCCGACACCCGCAACGTCTCGGCCAGCAGCAGCCCACCGGCCTGACACACAATCCCCGACCCGTCCGACGACACAACGATCTTGGCCTTCCGGCCGGTAATCTTCACTCGGAAAGTGCCTTTCCGCTGGGATCGATCGAGACTTCAGCAATCCCGATTCTCCCAGCTCAAAGGCACTTTTCTCATGTAAACGATCAGGTCGACAGCCGCTCCCGCGAAAGCGCGAGGTTAGGCATCGGCGACGAGCGCGGCGAAGGAGTTGGCCGCCTCGCGCTGGTCGCCGGGCATGGCGTGGGTGTAGACGCTCAGCGTGATCATTTCCGACTTGTGGCCGAGACGTCGGGACACGATGTGAACGGGCCTGCCCTTGCGCAGCAAGAGCGTGGCGTGGGTGTGGCGAAGATCGTGAAGACGGATCTCCGGCGGAGGCTCGGCGCCCTGCTTCTCGAGCTGCTTGCGGCACCGCTTCAGATGATCTTTGAAGCTGCGAGAGAACCGCTCGGGGTGGCGGTGCTTGCCCTCGGCGTCGCCGAAGACGATCGCGTCGTCGCGGGCGAGCTGGAGCGCTATGCTCCCGCGTTCCCGCTTCAGTGTCCGCAGCAGCGCCATCGTGGATTCGTCGACGTCGACGACTCGCGCGTCCCGGTTCTTGGTCTTGCCCTCCTGGAGCTTCGGCCTCTCGCCCTTGACCCGAGAGAGGCCGACCGACCGGCGGATGCTGATCGTCCCGCTATCGAAGTCAACGTCTCGCCAGCGGAGCGCGAGGCACTCGCCGCGGCGCATGCCGGTGTAGGCGAGCACGCGCCATGCGGTGTGTAGCGCGCTGTTCTCCTGTCCAGGAACGTCCGAAGCTGCGCAGCTGTCCACGGGTGCATCTCCGGCGGCTTCGCGTCCCCCGCAGTGGGCGGGTTGGCCTTGTCGGCCGGGTTCTTGGCGATCAGCGCGGGCTCGGCCTCGACCGCGGCCCGGAGCGCGGCCCGCAGGATCGTATGGACGTAGCGGACGGTCCGGGCGCCGAGACCTTCGCCGGTCAGCTCACCCTTACCGTTGCGCCGGCCGCTGGTCTCAAGCTCGCGGTACATCTTCTCGATGCGCTTCGAGGTCAGCGACGCGAGCGGCATTCTGCCGATGTACGGCTTGATATGGAGCCGGATGTTCTTCTGTAGCTCGCCCGCGTCGAGTCTCCGATCTTCCGATGCCCTTCGACCCAGGTGTCGAGCCACTCGCCGAGCGGCTGCTTGGATGGGTCGATCCACTCGTCGCGGTCGACCTTGCCGAGCGCGTCGCGGAGCGCCTTGCTCGCGTCCGTGTAAGGGGTCCACTGCTCGTTGTTCGGACCACGCCGCCGGAGGACCGACCGCTTCGTGCCGTCGTCTTGGACGATCGTGAACTTGATCCCGTAGCGGGTCACGCCCGCCTTGGTCTTGTACTCGAAAACGCTGCCCTCCCCTGGGCTGCGTCTTCTTCGCTTGCTGGCTTTGGTCGTCTAGCCCGGTGGCCGGCTCGCCAAGCCGGAGGTACGACCCGGCGACGCTTGCTGCGGTCCCCTGCTCGCTCGTAGCACTGGAGAGCCGCGACGACGTGGCGGCGCTCCGCGTCCGGACGCTGCTCGATCCCGGCGATGTCGATCAGGACATCGTGAGCCCGCCCCTCGCCGTGCTGGTCGCGCACCGAATGGTACAGCGACGGCCCGGCGGCCGTGCGAGCAGGCCTCGTCGAGGCGGTGCAACTCCCGCAATACCATGGTGAGCTGCAGCTCGAGCGCGGCTCCGTGCTCGACTCCGGCGTCCTCGTTGTCCAGCAGGTTGCCCACAATGGCCTCGTGCGCTGCCGTCGTGGCGGCCCAGATCCGATGGTCACCGGCCAATTCCAGGCCTGTCCGGCATGATCGTTCCGTGAGGTCGAAGTGGCCTTGCCGGTAGGCCAAGACGGCGATCTGCCGGTGGACGTCGACGCTGCGCTGCGGGTGCAGCGACGCTGCCGCGCCTTGTACGCTGTCGTCGACGCGCCCGCCCTCCCCGCGTCGCGGCTACGCTCTCGCCGTGGACCGCTACACCTGGCTACCCGATCACCAGCAGCACGTCGCCTACAGTCTCGCGCACGCCGATGACCTGATCGAGCGCGCCGGCCGCATCGCACTCGAGTACACCCGGCAGGACACGGTTACCCTGGATGACATCGTCGCCGGGGAAACCGTCGCAATGACGGTGACCGGCGTGGCGCCCCTCCCCCAGGCCGTTGTGCGGCTGGCCTCTGATGCGCTCAACCAGTTGCGGTCGACCCTTGAACACGTCCTGTACGCCGAGGTCGAGCACCGGGCCGAGGCCCCGCTGACCAGAGAGCAGGCCCGCAGCGTCGAGATGCCCTGCACGCTGTCCGCAGACAAGCTCCAGGAGTGGGCGACGAAGAGACCGCGTCGGGACGTGGGCGTGCTGCAACCCGGGACGGATCTGTACCGGCGGATAGCCGACCTGCAACCGTTCCAACGCAGGGACTCCGAAGCCCACCCGCTCAAGGTTCTGGTCGAGCACACCAACCACTCCAAGCACCGCACACCGTCGGTCGCC
>CALAED010000801.1 GCA_937891035.1 uncultured Thermomonosporaceae bacterium
CAAGATCGGCTCGCCGATGAGCCACACGCGGGCGGCGGCGCGGTGGGAGTCGGCGAAGGCCGCCAGCACCGCCGGGATGATGCGGCCGGGGTTGCGGCCCTCCTCGCACATATCGACCATGTGTACCGCGGTCGCGTCTTGCCCCAGTGCCGCGCGCAGCAGGTCGAGGTTGCGGCCGGGAACGGCGACGGCCACCGGGTCGCCCGCCTCCAGACCGGCACGTACGAACGACAGCGTGCCGTCCAGGTACTCGCGATCCCCCGAGTAAAATAGCGCCGGGTGCCTAAAGGGATCGCCGATCGGCAGGTCCCCGGGACGGCCACCGATGTCCCTGGTCATGGGAGCGGCCCCTGTGGTTGCGGCATCGTCCAATCAACGTCTCTAAACACGCCACGTTCGTTCTAGGAGGGCAAACTACCCTTTAAGTACGCCAAGATACCCGGTGTCATCTGAACGAAACGGACGAGATGCCCAGATCAGGGCCCCATTGGGGTGGCCGGGCCCCGGCCGGCGTCCCGGTTGGCGGTGCCGTTCTCCAGCCACCGCACTGCGGTCTCCAGGTCGGGCTGCGCATAGAACGCCTGGGCCAGGCGGGTCATGGTGAAGGCCTCTTTGACGCGGTCTCGCAAACCGGCCGTGACCACGACGACGCCGTTCGCGGTGGCCTGGCGGCGCGCCCTGGCGAAGGTGTTCAGCCCGGTGGAGTCGCAGAACTCGACCTCGGTAA
This sequence comes from uncultured Thermomonosporaceae bacterium, assembly GCA_937891035.1. Lineage (GTDB taxonomy): Bacteria > Actinomycetota > Actinomycetes > Streptosporangiales > Streptosporangiaceae > CALAED01. The sequence goes on from CALAED010000801.1 coordinate 728, forward strand.
GGTCCACGATCACCGCCAGCTTGGTCAACCGCAGCGCCTCGTCCAGGCGCTCCTCGAGCAGCGCGCGGGTGGTGAAGTCGATCGACCCGGCCGCACTGACCACCGCGTAGCTCGCCAGCCGGGAAACCCGCACCGTGAGAGCCGGGTCCGTACGCATCGGAGGAGCCTCCTCCCGTGCCGCTGGAACGTCGAGGTCGAAACGGGACAAGCGGGCCTCATCGTGGCCGTTGAACAGGGCGATCAGTCCGTGCACGTCATGGTCGGATTCGGCCGGATGGCGGAAGGGCCGTTCGGGGCTGATGGTGTAGGCGTTGCGGCGGCCGACCCGGGAGCGGGTGAGGTAACGGGCTTCCTCCAGATCGCGGATGATGGTCTGGGTGGCGCGCTCGGTGATGCCGATCTTGTCCGCGATGTCGCGGACCCGGGCCTCGGGGGAGCGGGCGATGCAAATCAGCACGCGGGCGTGGTTGGTCAAGAAGGTCCATGCTTTGCCGTCAGAGCGGCGTTCTGTCGTCAACACATGATCACCCCCAAAACGGCGAAGACCGCGCGGGCACCAGATTCCGGAACGGACTTTACCGAATAGATTTTCGTGTAACAAGGTGCATGTTTGATCATTTACCAATGTCACAGCGCTGCGCGGGCGACGCCCAGGTCGGTAAGATGGGGCGCCGCATGGTCTGTCGACGGGTGGCGGACGGTCAGTAGGTGATCAATCGCGGGATCAGTGGACCGCCCTGTCCCGACCCTCCCAGTAAGGACGGCGCAGTTCGCGCTTGAGTACCTTTCCCGTGGGGTTGCGCGGGATCTCATCGCGCCACTCCACCGAGGTGGGGCACTTGAAGTGGGCGAGCCGGTCGCGGCAGAAGGCGATGAGGTCCTGCTCGCCGACCGCGCCCCCATCGGAGGCCTTGACGACCAGGGCCTTCGGGGTCTCGCCCCACTTCTCATCCGGTATGCCGATCACCGCGCAGTCGGCGACGGCCGGGTGGCTCATCAAGACGTTCTCCACCTCGGCCGGGTAGATGTTCTCCCCACCCGAGATGATCATGTCCTTCACGCGATCGTTGATGTAGAGGTAGCCGTCCTCGTCGAGATAGCCGGCGTCGCCGGTGCGCAGCCAGCCGCCGGGCAACAGCGTGTCTTCAGTGGCCTGCGGCAGCCGCCAGTAGCCCTTCATGTTCTGAGTCGTACGGGACAGGATCTCACCCACCTGGCCCGTCGGCAGCTCGGCGCCGGTCGCCGGGTCGACGATCTTGAGCTCGGTCAGCCTGTTGGCCATTCCGGCGCTGCGCAGCCGATGGCCGTGCGGGCCGTCCGGCTGGTGGTCTGCCGCCGGCAGCCTGGTGATCGCGCCCGTCGTCTCGGTCAGGCCGTACACCTGCATGAACTCGGTGTGCGGTAGCAGCCGCATGGCGCCGCGCAGCACGTCGTCGCTGATCGGCGAGGCGCCGTACACCAGCACCTTGAGGCTGGACAGATCGGCCGTCTTCGCCTCGGGTAGCTGCTGCAGGAAGAGCAGCAGCACCGGCACCAAGAACGTGATCGAAACGCGGTGCGTCTCGATGGCCCGGACGATCGCGGCCGGATCGGGCTCTCGCATGATCACACCGGTGACCCCGTGGTAGAGCGAGGCGGCGCTCAGCGCGCAACCGGCGATGTGGTACATCGGCATCGCGATCATCAAGACGGTCTCGGCGTCGATCTCCCACTCTTCCCTGATCAGCGGGAGGGTAGCCGCGAAGTTGTCGTGGGTGAGCATGACGCCCTTGGGGAGCCCGGTCGTCCCCGAGGAGTACAGCTGGACGAAGATGTCGGACGTGGCGACGTCGGGGGCCGGGTCGACGGGCGCGGCCTCGTGCGCGCCGATCCAGCTCCCGTAGTCCAGGTAGGCGGCCGACCCGGCTTCGCCGTCCGAGCCGGGCCCGCCGATCACGACGAGGTGCTTGGTGTGCTCAAGCTTCCCGGCGACGGAGTCGAGGATCGGGACGAACTCGGGCCCCGCGATGAGCACGGCGGCCTGTGCGTTGTTGACGATGAAGGCGACCTCGTCAGGGGCCAGCCGGTAGTTGACCGGCACCTGGACGGCGCCGAGCCGGGCGGCGGCAAACAGCTGCTCGATGTATTCGATGGAGTTCTTGTCGAGGATCGCCACCCGGTCGCCGTCGCCGACCCCCGCCGCGCGCAGGGCCCGGGCGGCCTGATCGACGCGCCGGTCGAACTCGCCGTAGGTGACCCGCCGCTCGCCGTAGATGAAGGCGAGCCGATCGGGATGCGCACGGGCACGTTCGCGGAGCACTTCGGTGAGTGTGCCTTGATCGGACGTCACGACAAATCCCTCCCCACCGGCCGGCTATGCGCGCATCATGCGCTCGCCGCCGGATGAGGGCAAGTGCTTACTTGCTACCGGCTGCGGGACAGCCTGCCGACCACCACGACCGCGAACGTGACGATCAGCGCGATCAGGCCCACGACGAAGAGGAACTTCACCGCGGCGATGATCGCGCCGATGACCATAAAGGCCACCCAGATCGCGAGCAGTATGCCGACAACGGTAAGGATTGTGCGACTCATACCCCTCAAGGTACGCCCTTTGGAAGCGCCCCGGCATACGCCCGTACGGCGAGACGAATCGGCTGCCGGCAGGCCACGTGGGAGACGGCGGCCGTCGTCGACGCCGAGCCCGACCAGCGCGGCCTGGTGGCACACGGCGCCGACCTCGGGCAGGCAGGCCGCCACGGTGCGCGCGTCGCGCGCGTCGGCGATCCTTCCGCGGATCACGGGTCCAGGCCGCGGATCTCGTGGCCGCTGCCGGACAGGGCCTCGACGACGTGCGAGCCGATAAATCCAGCCGTGCCGGTCACCGGTACGCGCATGGTCGGCACGCTGGTCAGGAAGCCGTCGATCGCGCGGCCGCGGACGTGCTTATTCCATGACTTGTAAGAACCCGGCCCCGGCGCGGACCTGGTAAACCGCTTTCCAGTTCACCGCGTCTCGATAGCACCTGCGCAAACAGCGCAGCCTTAGCAGGAGGTTTCCTTGCAGTATCGCGTCAAACTCGGGGGATTGGCGGCCGCGGCTGTCACCGCGCTCAGCGGGCTGGGCCTCGTCGGGCTCGCGCCGTCCGCGTCGGCGGCGGTGACGATTCCGGCCAAGCCGTACGACTTCAACGGCGACGGCTTCGCCGATGAGGCCATCGGGAGCCCGTACGGCACGGTCAGCGGCCATCGATACGCAGGC
>CALAED010000802.1 GCA_937891035.1 uncultured Thermomonosporaceae bacterium
GCGGCACCTGCCGGATGCCCTCCACTGTGTTGATGAACACGACAAAGAAGACGAAGTACGCGGCCAGCGCGATCTTGGGGGTGAGCCCGATGCCGAACCAGAGGATGCAGACCGGGCCGAGCGCCACCGCGGGGATCGAGTACGCGATGAGGAAGTACGGCTCCACGATCCGGTAGGCCGTACGGCGCAGCGCGAGCGGCCAGGCCAGCATGATGCCGAGCACGGCGCCGACGACGAAGCCGAGCCCGGCCGAGGTCAGGGTGAACCGCGCGTGGAACCAAAAGTCGGCCGACCCCTTGAACCAGTTGAGCAACCGCTCGCCGACCGCCTCCGGGGTGCTGATGAAGAACGGGCGGACCAGCGTGCCCGAGATCTGATCCCAGGCCACCAGGGCCAGGGCGACGAGCGCCACCCGGCTCGCCCACACGACCGTGCGCCGCACCCACCGGCGGCGCCGGCTCCGGCTCCGCTCGGCCTCGATCACCCGCAGCCGGGCGTGCGCGCGGGCGTCCGCACGAGACCGTGCGCCGCCCGCCCCGGGGGCCTGCGCGGGAGGTGCGGCGGGCGCCGCGTCGCGGGCGGTCAGGTGACCCTCCGGCGGCCGGGACGCGGCGCTCATCCGTGCACCTCCGCCTTGCTCCAGGGCACCAGCCACGCCTCCAGCAACCTGATCACGCCATTGACGATCAAGACCAGCACGGCGACGACGACGATGCCCGCGAACATGGTCGCCGTCTCGAACTGGCGCGACGACCGTACGATCAAGAAGCCGAGCCCCTGGGTCGCCGCGATGAACTCGCCGAGGATCGCGCCCACCATGGCCCGGGAGAAGGTCAGCCGTACGCTCGCCAGCACCGCGGGGGCCGCGCCCGGCAACACCACCGCGCGCACGAGCCGGGGCCCGCGCGCCCCCAGCACACGCGACACCTCGATCAGGCCCGGGCTGATGCCGCGGATCCCGGCGATCGTGTTGACCAGCACCACGAGGAAGACCATCAGCGCGGCGAGCAGGACCTTCGGCAGCGCGCCGAGGCCGAACCACATGATGAACATGGGCGCCAGGGCGATCTTGGGTATCGAGTAGAACGCGGCCAGAAAGGGCCCGGTGATCTCGTCGAGGAGCGGGACTGCGACCAGCAGCAGCGCCGCCACCAGCCCCACCGCCACCCCGATGAGGTAGCCGAGGCCGGCCTCGCCCATCGTGGTGGTGATGTGGTTCCAAAGACCGCCGCCGAAGGCGAGGTCGGCGAGGCGGACGGCGACCTCCGACGGCTTGCTGACGTAGCGGCGCTCGATCACCAGCCCGATCGGGTACTCCCAGATCAGCAACAGCGCGGCGCCGAGCAGCACGACACCGCCGTACACGCGCGCCCGTTCTCGGGCCGCCGCCGCCCGCGCGCGGCCGGCGACATCCGCGACCACCGCCGCGCGCGCCGGTTCGCGCACCTTGGCCGGCCGCTCCGACAGCGTCATGACGTGGTCCCCGCCCGCGCGATCTCGACCCGGATGTCGTCCCAGAGGGCGTCGTAAAGCTCCTTGAACCGCGGCAGCTCATGAATGTGGAAGACATCGCGCGGCCGGGCCAGGCCCACTTCGTACTCCTGCTTGATCGTGCCGGGCCGGCCGGTGAACGTGATGATTCGATCACTCAGCGTGATGGCCTCGACCAGATCGTGCGTGACGAACAAGACGGCGGGACGCTGGCGATCCCACAGCCGGAGCAACTCGTCCTGCAAGATGACCCGTGTCTGGGCGTCGAGCGGCCCGAACGGCTCGTCCATCAGCACGACGCCGCTGTCGTAGGCGAGCGTGCGGACGATGCCGGCGCGCTTGCGCATGCCGCCGGACAGCTCGTGCGGGTAATGGTCCTCGAAGCCGCCGAGCCCGACGAGCTCGATGAACTCGCGAGCCCTGGCCCGCCGCTCGGCTTTGGGAACGCCGCGCAGCTCGAGACCGAACTCGACGTTGCGCAAGACCGAGCGCCATGGCAGCAGGTTGTCGTCCTGGGTGATGTAGCCGACCTTGGTGTTGACTCCATCGACCGCGGCGCCCTGGTAGGTCACGTTGCCGTCGGACGGCCGGACCAGGCCGGCGATCAGGTTGAGCACCGTGGACTTCCCGCACCCCGACGGGCCTACCAGGCTGATGAACTCCCCCGGGCGGGCGGTGAACGTGACGTCCTCGAGCGCGAGCACCGGCCCGGCGGACCTGCGGCGGCGGGCGGGGACGAATGCCTTGTAGACCGCGTCGAGACGAACCGCGTCGGGCGTGCGGGAGTCAGGAGAGCCGTGGAAGCTCTGACCGCTGTGGACGCCGACCACTCCGGTCACGCTCCTGCGTCGATGGGCGGCATGTCGTTGACCATCACCGGCCGCTCCCCGAAGGAGACAGGATGTCAAGCGCTCAAATTTGTATACCGCATATTGGATACACGAACAACCTGCCTTCCGGCTACCAAGGACCGGGATGAGCGGCGAGCCGTCGGCGAGCCCCGCTCGCCCGTCAGGCGGCCTTGGCGCTGAGCTCGACCCAAAGGGCGTCGACCTGGGCGGACAGCTCGTCGAGCGGGCCCGAGTTGTCGATGACGTAGTCGGCGACGGCCAGGCGCTGCGCGCGGGTGGCCTGTGCGGCGATCCGGGCACGGGCCGCCTCCTCGGTCATCCCGCGTCGCCCGACGAGCCGGGCGATCTGCGTTTCGACCGGGGCGTCCACGACCACCACCGAGTCGTAGGTGCCGGCCAGGTCATTCTCGGTCAGCAGCGGCACATCGTAGACGACGACGGCGTCGGCGGGCGCTGCGTCGGCCAGCTCGCTCATCCGCCGCCCGACCAGGGGATGGACGATCGCGTTCAGCGCGGCCAGGCGGCCGGCGTCGGCGAACACGATCGAGCCGAGCCGGTCACGGTCGAGGGTCCCGTCGGAGTGCAGCACGTCGGCACCGAACTCGCCGACGACCGCGGCCAGGCCGGCGGTGCCCGGCTCGACCACCTCGCGGGCGATCAGGTCGGCGTCGATGAGCACCGCACCGTGCGCGGCGAGCCGCCGGGCCACCTCGCTTTTGCCCGACCCGATCCCACCGGTCAATCCGACACGCAGCACACCCCGACCCTATCCGCGCACCCGGTCCGCGCACCCGGCGCCGGGGATCAGGCGGGCGGCGGGAGCTTCTTGCGCATGTGGACGAGGGTGAGGTGCGCGGCGAATCGTTCCCGGTGCGTCTCGGTATAGCCGAGCCGACGGTAGAGCCGGAGGTTACCGTCGCTGAGATGTCCCGTGGACAGCGCCAGCGTCTCGGCCCGGCCCGCCACCGCGTCCTCGATCGCCCGCATGAGCCGGGTGCCGATGCCGTGCCCTTGCAGGTCGGGCGCGACGACGTGGCGGCCGACCAGACACGTCTGCTCGCGCACCCGGCCCTGCACCGCCCCGGCGAGCCGGTCCCCGTGGCGCGCGACGAGCACCACGGCGGCGCCGGACAACACCCCGCGGACCTGGTCGAGCGACTCGACAAGCGGCAGGATGAACGGGTCGCCGTACAGCTGTGCCTCGGCGACGTAGGCCGCACGCTGCACGGTCAAGATCTCCCCGGCGTCGGCGGGGCCGGCCGGTTCGACGCGGATGTCCAGCGAGGGCATGAAGCGACCCTAGACCCTGGCGGCGGCGATCCGCCGGATACCCGCGCTCACCCGGTCAGATTGACCGCCGTGGTGACCGGTCGCCTGCCAGGAGCGCCGGGCCAGGCGACGTTCGCATCGGCGAAGAGCACGTCGTCGGTGCCGAGGATCCACTCGCTCGTCCGCTCACCGGTGCCGGTGCCGGTGGCGTCCGGACCCGAGGCCAGGCTCGCGGCCGACGCGTTCCGCAGGCCGGTCCCGTCCAGCACGCGGTCCAAGGCGCCGCCCGCGCCGGGGGCGCCGGCCGCGCGCGTGCTCGCCGCGATCACGGTGCGCGGCCCGCCGCCCCAGGCCGTCATCAGCTTGGCCGCCTGGATCAGGCCGGGCCCGGCGGCGTCGTCCAGCCGCGTGGACCACACGTCGACCGTACGGCCGCGGCCGACCTCGATGCGGGCCCACACGTACCCGGGCACCTGGGCGCCGCCCGCCTGCGGCAGCCTGCCTGACCCCGACGAGCGGACCGGCAGCCGGGTGAGGACGGCGTTGCCGAACTGGTTGTCCGCCGCCGGCCCCCAGATCAGGTGCATGCGCAGCCGGCGGGCCAGCCAGGCCGCGGTGTCGGTGGTGCCGGAGGCAAGCCTGCCGCGGCCGACTTCCTGCAGCACGGCCACGTCCGCGCGGCCGGCCTCGATCGTGCGAGCGACCCGCTCGGGGTCGAGCCGGCCGTCCGGCCCGGTCGCCTCACCGATGTTGTAGGCGACCAGCTGGAACCGGCCGGCCGGCGCCGTGCCCGATCCTGGCCCGATCGCCGGGGACCCCACCGTCGGCGCGGTCACCGCGCTGAGCAGCGGTACGGCCAGCAGCGTGAGCGCGATGGCGCCGGCGCTCAGCGCCCGCCGCGCCGAACGGGCCGGCAGCGGGCCGCCGCGGGCGGCGGCGATCGCCGCCAGCAGGCCGAGCAGGATGCCGGCCAGGCCCGGCAGGATCTTGCTTGAGAACGGCAGCGGCACCTCGCCGGCCAGCTGGTACGACAGCAACAGCGCGCCGGCCAGGCAAGCGCCGAGCGCGGCGCCCAGGTCGATGCGCCACACCGGCCCGCCCCGGCCGGCCCGGCGCAGCGGCGCCCGGCAGGCCACCGCGAGCAGCCAGGTGGCCAGCAGCTGCCCGACGATCAGGACGATCCAGGTCACCACCCGGCCGCTCAGCCCGTACGGCCCGGTCACCGCGCCGGTCGCGACGCCGAGGACCGTGCCGCCAAGCACGGCCGTACCTCCTGGTACGGCGCGTACCGCGAGACCGGACGACAAGAACGCCAGCGCCAGCGCCTGGCCGGCCAGCACCACCGCGCCGGCCACCGCCGGCGACAACCACCCGGCGGACGCGGCGAACGCCGGGCTCGACAACACCAGCACCTGGATCGCCAGGAACGGTCCGAACGCCGCCGCACCGAGCGCGTCGTGCCAGCTGATCCCGGGGGCCGGAACCGGACCCGAGCGCAGCTCGACGGCGAGCATGGCCAGGCCCGCAACGACCAGCACAAGGCACGCCGTCCACGGGCCGGCCCCGGGGCGCCACACCGGATCCCACGTGCCGAAGATCAGCCGCAGCGCGGTGTCGCCGGCCAGCCCGGCCACCGCAGCCGTGGCGAACCCGACGCCGGACAACCCGCGCGCGGCCTCGTACAGCGCGACGACGGCGACCGCGACCAGCGCGGTGGCGACGCAGGCCAGCCACAGGCGCGGCGGCAGTGCCTGGACGACGAGCCGCATGGCCAGCAGCCCGCCGATGCCCACCGTGAGCAGCCCACGCGGGCCGGCGAGCGCGCGCACCGGCGGCGCGCACAGGCCGGCGGCGCTGCTGAGCAGCACCGCGGCGGCGGCGACCCGCGCGCCGGACTCGGCCGCCACCCGCCCGAAGACCGGCAACGCGAAGCGCAGCGTCTCCGCCACCGCGGCGACGCTGATCACGATCAGGGCGAGGCGCGCCCGACCTTGCGGGACGATCGGAGCGGCTGGACCGGCCGGACTCGCAAAGGCCGGCCTGCCCATATCGGTTCTGGCCACCAGAAGAGCTCTCCTGCGGGGACGGGGGACCGCACAAAGCCTGAGCCGGAACGGTACTCATGGGGCGGCCGGAACGGCAAGTGGGTCCGGTCGGCCCTGACCCGGCACCGCCACCAGGCGACGCCGGTCACCATCCGGCCCGGCACAGCGCACGCCGCCCGGCCGCTCGGCTGTCCGGAGGTTCGGCTGTCCGGCGGTGTGGGGGTTTCGATGGTCGCGGGTAAGCGTCGGCCGCGACCGCCCGAACGCTCCAGGGGCCCGGACCCTGTCGGCCCGAGCCCCTGGGGCACTGCTCAGGTCACTGGCCGCCGGAGAGCTTCTCGCGCAGCGCGGCGAGCGCCTCGTCGGAGGCCAGGGCGCCTTCGGCCGGCGCTCGCTGCTCGCCGCCGCCCGAATAGGACGTCGGCTCGCCGCCGCCGTCTCCCGCCGCCTCGGCCTCGGCCTTGCGGGCCTCCTCGATCTGCTTGCGGTGGGCGTCGAAGCGGGTGCGGGCCTCGGCGTACTGCCGTTCCCACTGCTCGCGCTGGTCCTCGTAACCCTCGAGCCACTCCCCGGTCTCCGAATCGAAGCCCTCGGGGTACTTGTAGTTGCCCTGCTCGTCGTACTCGGCCGGCATGCCGTAGAGCGTGGGGTCGAAGTCCTCGTCTTCGAGCGTGACCGCACCCTCGTTGGCCTGCTTGAGGGACAGGCTGATGCGGCGCCGGTCGAGGTCGATGTCGATGATCTTGACGAAGATCTCGTCGCCGACCTGGACGACCTGCTCGGGGATCTCGACGTGGCGCTCGGCCAGCTCGGAGATGTGCACCAGGCCCTCGATGCCCTCCTCGACCCGGACGAACGCGCCGAACGGCACCAGCTTGGTGACCCGTCCTGGCACGACCTGCCCGATCTGGTGGGTGCGGGCGAACTGCTGCCAGGGGTCTTCCTGTGTCGCCTTGAGCGACAGCGAGACCCGCTCGCGCTCCATGTCGACGTCGAGCACCTCGACGGTGACCTCCTGGCCGACCTCGACGACCTCCGATGGGTGGTCGATGTGCTTCCAGGACAGCTCGGAGACGTGCACCAGGCCGTCGACCCCGCCGAGGTCGACGAACGCGCCGAAGTTGACGATGCTCGACACCACGCCCTTGCGGACCTGGCCCTTTTGCAGGGTGTTGAGGAAGGTCTGGCGGACCTCGCTTTGGGTCTGCTCCAGCCAGGCGCGGCGGGACAGGACCACGTTGTTGCGGTTCTTGTCCAGCTCGATGATCTTGGCCTCGAGCTCGCGGCCGACGTAGGGCTGCAGGTCGCGGACCCGGCGCATCTCCACCAGGGACGCGGGCAAAAAGCCGCGCAGCCCAATGTCGAGGATGAGGCCGCCCTTGACGACCTCGATGACCGTGCCGGTGACGATGCCGTCCTCGTCCTTGATCTTTTCGATCGTGCCCCAGGCGCGCTCGTACTGGGCGCGCTTCTTGGACAGGATCAGCCGGCCCTCCTTGTCCTCCTTTTGCAGGACAAGGGCCTCGACGTGATCCCCGGTCTTGACGACCTCGTTCGGATCGACGTCATGCTTGATGGACAACTCCCGCGAAGGGATGACGCCCTCGGTCTTGTAGCCGATGTCGAGCAAGACCTCGTCTCGATCGACCTTGACGACAGTGCCCTCGACAATGTCGCCGTCGTTGAAGTACTTGATGGTCTCGTCGATCGCCGCGAGGAAGGCTTCCTCGGACCCGATGTCGTTGACCGCTACCTGCGGGGTGGTCGAGGTGGCCTCGGTGCTGCTCG
>CALAED010000803.1 GCA_937891035.1 uncultured Thermomonosporaceae bacterium
GGACTGGTATTTTCGTGGGGTGCGCTTGTCGGCTGGCCCGCCGTGACCGGGCAGGCGTCGCCCCACCGGCGTCGCCCGGCCCCGCCAAGTGCGTTGAGCCGCGTGCTTGGCCAAGCCCCAAGTCCGCCGCACGTCCGGCACCTGTCGGTGATCACGGCACGCGCGGCCGACGTGTCGTTGTTCCGCGTCCCGCCGGGGTAAGTCGGCCGCCGCGTGACCGTCGGCGCTCGCCTGATCGTTCGGCTCCATCGCCATCTGCGCAAACGTGATCACCCCGCGGGTGTGCCGCCGCGAGCCCGGGTCGGACGACACTTCGGCGCCGACAGAACAACCCGGGGCGGCGGCCCGTCCGCCTGACCCCTACCGCGGCGAACTGCTCCGCGTACGCCAGCGCCACCGGCCGGTGAAGGCGAAGGCGTCGAACCGATCGAGAACGTCGAGCAGCCGGCCGAAGGCGGCGCGGTAGGCCGCCATGGTCGACGCGGGGAAGAGCCTCGCCCTGACCCGCGTCCTGCGGTTGCCGGCGGCGGCGAACGTCTTTCGCATCAACCGCGAGTCGGCGCGTAGCGTCTGCGTCTGCCCAGGCGACGGCGCGTAGCGGGCGCGTTCTTCGGCCATGGCGATGCGGGTGAGAGCATCCGCCGCTGTGCCGCCCAGGTTGAGCTGCCGGGCGAGCCGCTTGGCCACCGCGCGCGGGCTTTCCGCCGCTCGCCAGTCGACGCGATAGTCGATCGCGTCCGCGCGCAGCTCGGCCCATGCCGCCCGCGCGGCGTGCGTGGACCGCACGTCGTCTGTCGCGTCGCCGGCGACCTGCGCCCACCGGCGGCGCCGAGTGAGCAGCCGCGTGGTCATCGGGGTCAACAGGAGCAGCAGCGCCACCCCGGCGCCCGCGATCAGGCCATAGGGCACCTGCGTGCCGGTCGAGCCGGACACGCCGGTCGGGGTGGTGATGTTGTCGGGATCCCGCGGGCGCTGCACCGCCGCGCCCGGAGAACCGGGCGTCGTCGGCGTCGGCACCACGCTGTCTGACCCGGTCGGCGACGACGGCAGGCCCGGCGCGGCGGCCGCCGCCGGAACGGCGTACTGCGGGATGGTCGCGGTGCCCTGCCCGGTCGCCCCCGAGGGCGTCGGCTCGAACCGCACCCAGCCGATGCCGGCGAAGTAGAGTTCGGGCCAGGCGTGCGTGTCGCGCGATCGCACCACCCAGTTGCCGTTCGCGTCCGGTGTACCCGGCGTGTAGCCCATCGCCACCCGAGCCGGGATCTTGAGCTCACGGGCCATCAACGCCATCGCGGCGGCGAACTGCTCGCAATAGCCCGCCTTCGTCGTCTCCAGGAAGTCCATCAGGTCGGAGACCCGCTTGGGCGGCGGCGCTTCGAGGCTGTAGACGAACTGGCCGTTCGTGAACCACTCCTGCAGCAGCATCGCCTTTTGGTACGGCGACGTCGCCGACTTGGTGACGTTCTCGGCGATCTCGCGGACTCGGTCGGGAACGGTGGAAGGAACGCGCGTGAACTGTCCCAGCACCTGGGGGGACGCCGGGCCGGTGGCGTCCAGCTGGGCGGCGCTCGGCGCCACCTTGAGGCTGTTGACGGTGTAGTCCCGTCCGCCGGCCGCGTCGCGCAGCGAGTAGACCATCAGCGACTCGGAGTGGACGCGCCAGTCGCCGTCGATGTCAACCCGCGTCGGTGGGTAGGGCAGCGGCAGGAACTTCAGGTCGACGCGGTCGCCGATGGCGACCTTCGTCGTCGTCCGGCCCGCCGCCGGGAGCGTCAGGCCGGGCGCCGCCGGCAGGTCCCTGTCCTTGATCTTGTCGCGCGGGCCGCTGGACAGCTCGCTGTAGGTCCAGCGGTCGCCGTCGAACCGGTCGAGCGCGTACAACCGTAGATAGTCGGGCTGCGGCTCGGTGCTGCGGAACGTCAGCACCACAGCGTCGTCGGTCCTGGTCAGCTCGCGTTTCAGGCTCACCAGCGGATCGAGCGTTGTCACCGTCCTTGCGCCGCGTCCGCCCTCTCCGGTGCCGCCCACGCCGAAAAACCCCTTCGGCTGGATGCCCGGCACCAGCGAAGGCAGCAGGAGGGCGGCCATGACGGCGGTCACGCCGATGCGCCGCCCGGTGAGGACGAGCGCGCCCGAACTCGCCTGATCGCGCGGCGCGTCCTCAGACCAGCGGCTGGTGAAGACCGGACGTCCCCAGCTGGTGACCTGGACCCGCGCGTCGGCCAGCAGCAGCCACAGGTATCCGGCGGCGCCGATGGCGAAGGCCAGCCAGCTGATGCTCTCTTCGCGGATCGCGGCGGGCACGCTGTACATCGCCAGCAGCGGCAGCCCCGCCGGGGCCGCGCGGCGCAGCCGTACGGCCAGCAGGTCGACCAGCGCGGCGACGAGTCCGATGCCCAGCGTCGTGAGCAGCGAGATCGCGGGGATGAGCGGGACCGGCGCCGCGTAGGTGTTGGCCGCCTGCCAGCCCTCGCCCACGAGTTCGGCCACCCGCATAGACGAGGCCGGGGTCGGGATGATGCCCAAGAACGCCCTGTCGGACGCGTACACGATCGTGACATAAACGTGCAGCGCGGCCAGCCCGCCGGCGAGGTTGACCAGGGCCGGCAGCCGATACCTGCGCACCAGCGCACCCGCCCCCGAGACCGCCGCCACCGCGCCGAGCCCCGACCAGAACCAGCCGCCGGAAACGAAGAGCGGATACAGCCCGATCGAGCCGCACAACGTGGCCACGGCGGCCACGATCGTCATCTGGCCTCTCATCTCGTTCGCGCCCGCCCTTTCGCCGTCGCTCCTCCGGTCACGCCCGCGGGTCATCGGTCGCCTCCGGCGCCCAGGGGGGTTCGGTCGCCACCGCCGGTGGTGCCGTCACGTCGCCAACACGGCCGCGTACGGCGGTGAGCTCGATGTCCTCGGCGGCCTGATCGGCGTACGCCCATGCCGTGGTCAGCTCGGCCGCCGCGCCGACCGTCACCACTCGCCAGCCGGCCGAGCGCAGCACCTGGGCGGTCGCCGCAGGGGCGCCGCCCGCCGCCGTCTCGCCAGCGGGACCCACCACGTCGATGATGACGGCGACGCAGGTCGCGGTGCCGCGCCGGATCACCGAGATGGCGCGCGCCTCTTCTTGGCTCAGCCGGCTCAGCACCGCGATGACGAGGCCGTCGCCTTCGCCGCTCGACCCCACCGCGCCGCGCAGCCCGGCAAGACCCGGCTGCAACGAGTAGTTCCTCGACTTGCGTACGACCGCCAGCGTGTCGAGCAACGCTCCATGGAAGGCGCTGGAGGGCGCAAGCACCTCGCCGACGTCGGTGAGGAATCGCAGCCCGAACCCGGCCCGTCCGAGATGGACGCCGATCGAGGCCGCCGTGGAGACGGCCTGCTCGAACGAGGACGCGGCGCCCTCGCCGACATGCACCCTGCTTCGGGTGTCGAGGAAGAGCGTCCCGCGGCTTTGCCACTGTTGCTCTTCGCGGCGCACCATCAACTCGCCATAGCGCGCGGTCGACCGCCAGTGAACGCGC
>CALAED010000804.1 GCA_937891035.1 uncultured Thermomonosporaceae bacterium
CCCGCCGATCCCCGCCGAAATATCTCCTTCCAGGAAATCGGGTCGCTGTCCCCGGCGGAATTGGACCGGTATCTCAGAGGTCAGGGAGCGGGTGCACCGATCTTTTATCGGGAGCGGAACTTCGATAACGGCGAAAAAGTCATCGAGTACTGGTTCTACCGTCGTTACAACCATTTCCGTGACGTGGCGTTCGATCCGAGCCAGCATCCCGACGACTCGGAGGGCGTCGCGGTTCGCTTCAAGGATGGCCGGCCCGTCCAGATCGGGTACACCCAGCACAGCGAGGGTTGTTCCCTCGATTATGGCGACGCGCCGAAGAAGGACGGCCATCCAGGCTCGTACCCCAGCGATGGCAGCGGTTCCAACTCACCGACTCAAGGCGTGGCCGACAACGAGGGCGGGCTCTTCGGGATCGACATGAATCCACTCGGCGAATTGCACGGCCCGGCCCCCGGTGAGCGGACTCCGCCCGAGAACGTGGTGCACGGCGAGGACAACCTGGTCGACTATGACGGGAAGGACGCCGGCCGGCCATGGTCGCTCGGAGACCCGAACGAACGCAGGGTGCCCGACAACGACGACAACAGCGCCAAGTTCCAGCTGGAATCCGAGAAGGACGGGCTTGCGGAATCGCCGGTCTGGTCGAACGAGTGCGAGCCGCTGCGGCCACGCGAGTGACTCGCGAGTGACCTATAAATCGTCTCCAGAAGGAGCAGGGGGAGAGTGTGCGCGTCGCCAATGATTTCGACGAGACCCGATCCGCCGGGGCCACGCTGTCCGCGGCGGGCGATGGCTTGCTCGCGGCGGCGTCGCTGGCCGGACTCGGCGGTACGGCCGGGGGCGACGGCACACCCCGTACGGATGCCGCGCTCGACTCCCTGGCCCGGGACTGGCGGTCCGGGCTCGAGACGTACGGCGAGCAGGTCAGCGCGCTCGGCACGTACGTCGACCTGATCGCGGCGGCGTTCCAGAAGGCGTCCTGAGGCATCTCTTGGGTGGGAAGGGTTTGCCATTCAGCGCCTGGCCGCCGATCCGTACGGTCATGGCATGGATCTGATGAGCCACGCGGAGGCCATCGCCCGGATCGGACCGAAGCCGGAAGGTGACGCGGCCGGGATGGAGCGGCTGGCCGCCGAACTGCGGCGGATCGCGAGGGGGGTCGGCGAGACCACCGACATCCGGCTGACGAACTGGGAGTCCGACCGGGCCAGGGCGACCAAGGCGCGCATCGACAGCGCGGCGGCCACCGCGTCGACCGCCACCTGCGAGCTGAACAGCGCGGCCGGAATCCTGGAAGGAGAGGCGGCCGACCTCGCCGTCCGTCAGGAGCGGTGGGCCGCTCGCTACGCGGAACTGACCGGCCGGTGCCCGTCATGAGCCAGGTCGTCGTGATCGACTACCAGGAGATGACCGAGGCGGCGCCTCGCGTCACCGAGCTGCATCTCAAGCTGACCGCGGCGGCCGCCCTGCTGAGCGGCATGGACTTCTCTGTGGAGATGCCCCCGGGAGTGAGGGGGCGCGTGCTGGCGCAGGTCAACGCGGCCCGATCGGACATCGTCCGCGGCGCGAAGGAAATTGATGGTCTCGGCGCCGAGCTTGCCAGGCGAGCGCACCTGGCCAAGCTGGCGGACACGCTGGAACGCATCGGGATGGCGACCGAGCCGCTGACCGGACAGCTCGAGGCCATCAAAGAGCTCGGCGACCCGGCGGCGCAGAAGTTCGCGGGAGGTGCGCTGCGCGCGCTCGGCGCCCTCGGCAACGTCCTCGGCGTGGGGTTGCCGACCTTGGCCGATCTTCGCAACCCGTACCTGAGCATCGACCAGAAGATCGGCAGGGCCGCCGCACGGGGCGGGACCGCCGTGGCACTAGGCGCTGGCACCAAGGTCGCAACCGATGCGGCGCTCGCCCGGCTCACCACGATGTTGGGCACCCGTGCGGCGGCCGTGGCGGTGGGCGGCCCGATCGGCCTGGGGATCGGCGTGGCCTGGACGCTCATCGACTACAAATTCAACCTCAGCCCCAAGATCGCGGAGGGCGCCACCTGGGCCGTGGACAAGATCGGCGATGGCGCGCAGGAGTTCGACGACCACGTGCTCGATCCCGTCGGCGACTTCGCGGCCGACCGCGCGAAGGATGTCGAGGACGGGGTCGACAAGGTCACGCCGTGGGACGGCGCGGCGCCGTGGTGAGCAGGCCGCCGGCGCTGCGCCTGCCCGCCGGATGGCACGCGCTCGACCCGGTCGAGGGCTGTGCCGTCGCGGTGCTTCCCGCCGCCGACGGCCCCCGGCCCGCTGGGGTGCTGAGCGTTACCGCCCTGACCGGCGACGATCGATCGCCCGCTGACATGGCAGCGGGAGTCCTCGACGACCTCCGCACGTCCGGCGGTGCCTACCTGGTGCTGGACGAAGAGCCGACGAGGTGCCGCGGCGGAACACCCGCCCACCGCGTGCTCACCGCCCACACCGCGCACGACCGGGGGATCACGACCGAACTGTGGCTGGTCGGCGGCGCCGCCCCGGCCGCGCTCTGTGCCGCCGTGGACACGGCCCGCTACGCGGAGATCCGGCCCGCCCTGCACCGCGCCCTGCGCAGCTACCGCCCATGATCGAGGTTCAGGTCCAGGTCATGGCCGGACCGCATCCCGGCCGCGGCCAATGCATCGTGGACGGCGACATGGCCGCCGTCGACCTGCCCGGCCTTGACCCGCCCCGGCGGATCCCGGCCTCGGTCCTGCCGGAATGGCTGGCCGCCCTGGTCGGCCTCGGGCCCCGCCCCTCGGTCGCCGCGCCGGGCCTGTTGATCACCTCGACCGCCGTTCTCGACCGGCTCTTGGCGCCCGGCGCGCGAACACCCTCTATCGAGGTCCCGCCGGGCTGGCGCGACCTGCTCACCAGGATCATCGAATGCCGCCAAGCCTGGTGGCGGATCACCGTAGGACCCCTCGACCGCGCCCCCACCGACTCCTTGGAAATCATCGACTCCGGCACCGCCGGCCTATGGGCCCGACAACCCTGCCCACCGACAGCAGCCGACGAAGAACTCGACGGCCAAGGGCCCCTCGCGGCTCTGACGTCGACCACACCCACCGCCGTCTGGACCTGGCTGTCCCGCCTGGCCACCGCCTCCACGCGCGCATCTCTTGGCCGGTAAGCGCGGGATTCGGCTCTCCCAGCACATGGCCAAGAAGATGCGGACACAAGGCGCGAGGGCCGCGCATTCAGATCGCTGGGGCACGGCGGACCGGACGCATGCCGATGCACCGAATTCTCGGTCACCTCGTTACGGGATGGTCTCGTCGTCGGGCGAGAAGGGCGGTGCACAGACGATCACCAGTCGTGCTTCATCGCCGTGCAAGACCGCCGGAACTCCCGGGGGCACACGCACGGCGGCGCCGCTCTCCACATCGAACGGCACATCACCGACCTCGCCGGTCAGTCGGCCCGCCAAGACGAAGTAGAGCTTCGTGCTACGGCGATTCACCCGCAGGCTATGTGGCCCCCGCAAGACGGCGGTGACCAGATCAGCCTGATGGTCGTCGGCTGCCGAGAAGTATCCGCTGATCGTCATATAGTCATCCACGATGTGACTTGCTGCGTCACTGCTGGACACAACATAGCGCTCGTCTTGATCGCTCACTTGCCGATTAACCTTTCTGTGATGGACATCGTACGGTGCGACTCAGGGGACACGCGCGAGGTAAAGGCATAGATACGATCAGCTAGTGCCGTCGTAGACAACTGTACGCTTTCCTGCTCATTTGATTCGTAGATCCTCTCTTCTGTTAGAACCGTCGTCGTGGCCTTTGCCAGCGTGCTCTGCAGCATGAGAGTCGCCGTCAACCGGCGCCGATCGGTGCGCACCCGATGAAATGTGTGATGGCCGAGCGAATACACATTGCCCTGAACGAACTCGTCTTGGAAGTTCAGATCCATGGACATCGTGCCCTGATGCCGCACCGTGTATCCGCCGCTCACGTCGCTGGGTGAATACTCATACACCTGAACCGGCTTCCCGGAGTCGGACCAGGAGTCGGACCGGCCGAAAAACTCCATTTCGAACCCGCCGCACAACAGCACCGAACTGAAGTCCCAACGATGATTATGAATATTTTCTGTATGGTCATCGCGATTGGGCCACCAGACATGCAGGCGCAGTTTGACGCCGGCGGCGGTAGAGCCGAGCACGATCTTGTCGAAACCATTGGCGTGAGTGTAAGAACGCGCTGCACACTCCTCAAGTTGAGCGCGATCGGTGAGTAGCGAGCGCAATAATTTAGGCAACTGGCCAGTTACGCAGATCGACTTGAGGATGTTACGGCCAGTTTGGGCCCCAATTAGCCCACTCTGATCCCAAGCCTGGTGGAGCCAGTCTGACAGGCGGCTGATGTCCGTGACCGTGTCCATAATCTCTCCCGGCAGAAGAGGTACGCCCCGAAGAAGCAGGCGGATCAAGCCCCTTCTTCGAAACCTCGCCTAATCAGTTGATTTAGCGGCACACGGGTCAAGAAGCCGTTGCGCGTTAGCTCATCAGGAATGCTCTCCGCCTTCCGTTGCACGACCTCCCAGGCTCGAGTGAACATCGTGGCGGTCGCAAGATCTCCAGCAGCCCGCATCGCCACGGCGCAATGGTAGAGGATCTCCTCCACACGAACGGTCGACATTGGGCCTACGCGGTCCGACAAGTCGACCGCCGCACGGGCGTTCGTGACGGCCATCTCGATATCTCCATAGTGCAGGTGCAGCCGGCCGAGCCCGCAGAGCGCGTTGATTTCGCTGCGCGGCAACCCGGCGGCGTGCGCCTCGTCGCGCGCCGCGACAAGCATTTCCCGCGCTTCGGGCAATCGAGCTTCGTCGCCCGTGTGCAGCATCACCTGGGCAAAGTAGTTCCGCACTACCGGCACGATATTGGCCAACCAGATGCGTTCTGTTTCACGCCATGCCCGTTCTGCCAAGGTGATCGCCTCAGACGTGTCACCGAGTTCTGCCAGCACTACGGCGAGGAGGCCCAAATTCCATCCATACCAGCCGCCGTCCGCGCCGGATCGCTCGTTACAGCTTATGGCCTCTGTCAGCGATTGAGCCGCCCGATCCAATTGGCCCAAGGCTCGGTAAACCTGACCAAGGTAGTTCATTGCCCCGGACAGTTCCTCCAGCCGATCGCGCCGGCGGAGACTTTCCGAGCAGCTATCGAGCCGTGCCAACGCCGCTCCGAAGTCCCCCACGTCGAAGAAGTTGACCCCCAGCTGGCATTGGACTTCGTCGAAGACGTGCATGACCACTGGATCGTGGCGCAGCTGCGCAGGAATGGCATCACGCCGCTGCTCGGCGTCGAGCAAAATGGCCATTCCCGCATGCATGTCCTGCTTGGCGAGGTGGTGGCCATATTCGGCCATCGTCACAAATTGCGCAAATGGGTCCGTTGTATCGGCCGCCAGCTCCATCGCAGCCTTGAGCTGAGGCAAGGCGACCGTCGGCCCCTTGACCCGCAGCAGCGTCTTGCCCCGCATGAACAGTGCACGTGACTCTAATTCTGGATCGCCTGTCTGCCGCGCGGCGAGCGCGGCTTCATCCGCGAGATCCTCAAGTGGGAGGCCTCCGGGCAATTCCGCACGGCCGCGCCAGCTCAACGCCGTCACGACCAGAAGCAACTCGATCGTCTCAACATGCAGTCGTTCCGTGTCCGGGGTCTTCGGCGAAATCGTGCGGATGTCGCCCAGCGCCCGCTGGCACAGCCGCGATGCCTCAGCGAAAGATGAGCCCTCGGCGGCAATCCGTCTTGCCGCGTCGAGGGTCCGAGTAACGGCGGGGATCACATGTCCTCCCAGGTGGTAATGGCTCGCTGCGTCGAGCAGGATCGACCTCGGGGCCGCCGCGGGAACCGAGTCGATCAGTTCTACCAGCGCGTCGGCGACCGCAATATGCCGATCACGCCGAGTCTGTGGGCTTTGCTGCCAATAGAGCGACCGATGGAGCAGGGCATGCTCAAAAACATAGAAATCCGAGCCCGTTCGAGATATCCAAGGAGCAGCATCCGCAAACTCAATGATTCCAAAATCCCGCGCCACCCGATTTAGTAGTTCGAGTACTTCCTCGCGAGGTAGACCGGAAACCTTTTCGATGACGCCGGACATGAACCATTCGCCGTGAACCGCGGCGATCCGGAGGAGCCGTAGCGTCTTTTGATCAAGACTGGAAAGCCGTTCCTGTATGACCGCTTCGATGCCGCTCGGCACCCAGCGTTTGGACACCGCACTCAAGTCCGTGGCAACGCCTCCCTGCGCTGCATCCGCGGAGAGAAGGTCCAGCGCGTTGCGCTCGGCAAGCAACGACAGAAACTGAGTAAAGAAGATCGGTTGACCACCGGTCAGACGCAACAACCAGTGGAGCGCCGGCGCGCTGGGGGTGACGCCAAACCTCCGGCTGGCATATTCACCCACGGCCGGTGCCGCTAGTCCGGACAGGCGAATCCGCAGCAGCCTGCCACGGGTGTCGAGGTCTTCGAGCAACCGGCGGAGCGGTTCTCCGGGGCGAGCCTGCTCGGGACGATAAGCCAGAATCACCCCGATGGGGATTCCGGCCGACTCCGCCACCTCGGCGATGACGGCACATGAGCTTTCGTCGATGCGATGGGCGTCGTCGATCGCGAGCAGCAACGGTTGTTCTGGACGAACATGTGACAGCAATGCCATGACAACCAGGTGGCGGATGTCCGCGGCGACCGGGGCGCCATCCACTTGCGGTGACGCGCCGTCGCCAATAGCCGATCGAGTGACCGAGGCGCCGACGGACAGCAGTGGGCCGATCCCTGGAATGAGGAGTGCGAGTTCGGAGGAATGTTTTTCCAGCATCGCCATCCCGCCACGCAGAAACCGACGGCGACGGGTTGGCTGGAGCCGACGCAAAGCGTCGAGGATCGGCCCGTATGCATTCGATACGCCGATCTGGTGATAGCACTGAACGCGAACAAACTGTCCCCTCCCAGCTGTCACAGCCGGAAAGGCCTCGCCAACCGCCGAAATCACCGCCGACTTGCCCATCCCGGAGACGCCCTCGATAACAGATAGGCGCGGACCGGAATTCGCGCTAACGTTTAGGTGATTGAGGAGTAGGTCCAGTTCGTAGTGTCGGTCGACGAATGCATCAACCATGCGAAACCGACTCCCCTTCTTGACATCTTCCGGCTTCCTCACATGTTGAGCAATTGTCCGCCATCCACCGTCAGCACATGACCCGTAACGAAGTCCGCGCCAACCAAATAAAGTACGGCCTCCCCGACCTCCGACGGTTTGCCCAGGCGCCCGAGTGGAGTGGTCGAAACAGCCCAGTCGTTAACCTCCTTACCCGACTCACGGGTAAGGTCTGTATCGATGTTCCCCGGTGCCACTGCGTTGACTGTTATACCATGCGCCCCCAATTCGCGGGCCATTGCGTAGGTATAACTGATAACGCCCGCTTTGGCCGCCGTGTAGGCCGCCACTGGAGCCGCGCCCGTCATGGCGTAGGTCGAGGTGATATTGACGATTCGTCCCCATCCCGCTCGGATCATATCTGGGGCGAACTGCTTGGTCATGGTCATGACCGAAACGAGATCCAAAGATAGCGTACGGAAAATCAGCTCCTCGGACTGCGTGTCCCACCCCGCCGGCCGGAAAATATAACCAGCGTTGTTGACGACGATGTCGGCGGATCCAAACGCATCAATCGTCTGAGCGTATAGATTCTCTATG
>CALAED010000805.1 GCA_937891035.1 uncultured Thermomonosporaceae bacterium
AGGTGGGTCCTTCCGGGGTCAGCGCCGGCATCGTGGACATAACCGGACGACTCGCCGCAGAAATAACGGTCGACCCGAACGGTTCCGGCGATCCGGTGCGGGCGGTGCATACGGCGGTCGTCAAGGCCTGCCGCTCGGCCAACGTGGACATGTCCCAGCTGCACGCCCTCGTTATCGGCACTCCTGGCGTCGTCAACCCGGAGACCGGCGACGTCGAGTTCGTCTTCGACCTGCCGACCTGGCACGACGGCGTGCTCGCCGCGCTGCGGCGCGACCTGCGCCGGCCGGTCACCATCGAAAACGACGTGAACCTCGTCGCGGTCGCCGAACGGGCGTACGGAGTGGCCAGGGGCGCCAAGGACTTCGCGCTGATGTGGATAGATCGCGGCATCGGCCTCGCCGTCATGCTGGACGGCCGGCTGCACCGGGGGACCTCGGGCGGTGCCGGCGAGATCGGTTACCTGCCGGTTCCTGGCGTGCCGCTGCCCGAAGGCGTGACCGAGTCGGTGACCTGGGGACGGCCCACGCTGGGCGGCGGGCTCGGCTCACTGATCGGCGCCGACGCCGTCCGCGAGCTGGCCGGCCGCCACGGGCTGCGGGAGCCGACCGCTGGTGAGTGCGTACGGGTGGCCGCGGCGGACGAGGCACGCGGCGGTGGCTTCCTCGACGAGCTGGCCACCCGCATTTCCTACGGAGTGACCTCGGTGAACATCGTGTTGGATCCGGGGCTCGTGGTCATCTCCGGAGAGCTCGGCAAGGCCGGCGGCGGCGCGCTGGCCCGCCGCGTCGAGGAGGCGGTAGGCCGCATCTGTCCGACCCGGCCGCGCGTCACCGTCACCGAGATCAACGGCAACCCGGTCCTGCGCGGCGCTCTCCACGCCGCCCTGGAACAGGCCCGCGAAGAGATCTTCTCTTCCACCGTCTTCTGACGTCGCGCGATGGCTATGCCGTGTCGTTGCGTGTCGTTGCGTGTCGTTGCGTGTCGTTGCGTGTCGTTGCGTGCGTACGCGCGGTGGTCATCGGCTCGCATAGGGAGCGAGGGCGAAGACATCCGGACACGGCGGCCACCCATGGGGCGGGTATCGCCCTCCGATGGCCGCCGGATCCACCAGTCGTGCGTGGTATGCGGTCTGGCCTGTACGTTAACGCCGAGGCGCGGCCGGCGTTGTGGTGGCCGGGTGCCGACGCGGATCGCGCTGCGCCCGGTCTCGTAGCGTGCGGCTGATCACCAGCCGCTTGTGGCGCTGGGCCACCTTCCATCGTGCGGTCTGCGTCACGTTATCCCCCTTGCCAGACGGCTCCACTACCGCCTTGACCCCGTTGGCCCCCAATGTCCCAGCTGCCGCTTTAGACATCATCGGCCGCGAGAATGATCTGGACTCCGCCAATAGGATGAATATTGACCAGCACTGGTCGCTTTAACAGCGTCATGTGACACAAAGACGCGGTCGGTAACTCTGGCGCTATTCCGTGCGGGCGCCGCTATATGACCTGCCGCAGGTCGCGCCGCACCTCCGCCGTCTCGCCGCGCCGGATGCCGGCGGACTGCCGTGGATTGCTCGGAAATTGCCGGGAGCCATCTGGCCTGCTGCCATCTATGCCGTCAGGCGCGGAGCCGAAGGCCGCGCGGAGTGGGGTGGAAGCCGGCGGATTCGAGCGCCTGGGCCAGCGGCGAATCGTTGATGGACGCGCCGTCGGCACGTTCGACGGTGAGGCGGCCGAGGGCGCCCTCTCGTACGGCGAGCGCCAGCGCGTCGACGGCCGACTGCAGAACGTCCGGCGCGTCGGCCCACGACGACCCGTCGCCGGGCGGGAAGCTCAGCAAGGTCTTGCCGCCGCGCTCGACATAGAGCACCAGGCGGCCGCTCGACAGCACGACGAGCGCGCCCGCCTTGCGCCCGGGCTTGTGCCCGCTGGCCGTCTCGTCCGGACGCCCGGGCCAGGGCAGCGCCGCCCCGTAGGGATTCGCCGGATCGGTGGCGGCCAGCACCACGGCGCGGGGTGGGGCCGTCCCACCGGACGCGGCCGGCCGGTCGAACAGATCGAGCGGGGCGTTCCCGGCGGGGAACCGCAGCGCGCGCAGCCGGTCGACCGCTCCGGGCAAAGCGAACTGGGCGGCGCCGAGACCCTCAACGAAGTAGCCGCGACGGCAGCGGCCGCTCTCTTCGTAGGCGCGCAACACCGGATAGACCGCGGCGAACCCGCCGGGGGTGCGTTCGGCCGCCACCGCCCCGCGGATGACGATGCCGTACCGGTCGAGCAGGATCTCGGCCAAGGCGCCCGCCCGGCGGGTCGGGTTGTCTTCCCGTTCGGGCAGCAGGGTGGCGCGCCCCGAACCGAGAGCGGCCCGCAACGGGGCGAGGGTGTCATTGGTCAGCCGTCCGGTCCAGACGAGATCCCACACGGCCGCGGCGAGATCGACATCGGTGACCTGGTGACCGGCATGGTAGACCTGGTCGGACAGCGAACGGAAGAACAGCGCGCCGCCGCCGGACAGCGCATCGAGCACGGCCGCGTGCAATGGCGTGACGGTGAGCCCGCCCGGCTCGGGCATCAGCAGCGGCGCGGTGTCGGCGAGATACAGAGCCATCCAGCCGTCGCCGCCCGGCAACGCGCCCTGGCCCGCCCAGATCACCTCACCGGCCGAGGTCAGCTCGTCGAGCAGGGCCGGGGAATAGCCGGGCACTCGCGCGGGCAGCACGAGCGACTCCAGCGCCGAGGCGGGCACCGCGGCGCCCTGCAACTGCTCGATCGCCTGGACGAGGGCGTCGATGCCACGCAAGCGCCCGGCGCCGATGCCGTGCCAGGAGGGCAGGAACCTGGCCAGGGCCTCCGGCGACGACGGCTCGACCTCGGCGCGCAGCCGCGCCAGCGAGCGGCGCCGCAGCATCCGCAATACCCCGGCGTCGCACCACTCGGTGCCGGGCGCCCCGCCGGCCCCGGGCGCATGGCCCTCGGTCGGCGGCGTGATGAACGTCGTCTCAGTGGACGGGGCTGCGGCGGACGGGGCTGTGGCGGGTGGCGACCCGGAGGGCGGCGCCGGCGATGCCGCGTCGGGCGACCCCACGGTGGCGCCGGGCCGGTCGAGCAACGCGACCGGCAGGAACTCGCCCTCGACGACGCGGCCGACGGCCGCAAGTCGGCGCAAACCGTCGATCACCACGGCGACGCCCAGACCGAACCGGGTGGCGACCTCGCCGGCCCGGAACGGCCCGTGTGTGCGCGCGTACCGGCTCAGCAGATCGCCCAGCGGATCGTCGACCGGTTCCAGGAACGCTTCGGGGACGCCGACCGGCAACGGAACGCCGAGTGCGTCGCGCAACCGCCCGGCGTCCTCGATCGCCGCCCAGTGCTCGGCTCCGGCCACCCGCACCCGCAGCGCCCGCCGCGTCTCCTCCAGCTCGGCCAGCCAGCGCGCGGAGGCGCCGCGCGCCACGGCCTCCCCCGTCGTCAGCGGGCCCAGCCGCGCGAGCAGGTCGGCGGTGTCCTCCACATCGCGTACGCGTCGCTCATCGGTCAGGCGTTGCAGCTCACGTTCGGCCTCGGCGACCACCTCGGGGTCGAGCAGCTCACGCAGATCGGCCTGGCCGAGCAGCTCGGCGAGCAGAGCCGAGTCGAGGGCCAGGGCCTGGGCACGGCGCTCGGCCAGCGGGGCGTCGCCTTCGTACATGAACGCGCCGATGTAGTTGAACAGCAGCGAGCGGGCGTACGGAGAGGCCTGCGGGGTCTCGACCTCGGCCAGCCGGACCTTCCGTCCGGCCAGATCGCGCATGAGCCCCACCAGACCGGGCACGTCGAAGACGTCCTGTAGGCACTCCCGCACCGTCTCCAGCACGATCGGGAACGAGGCGTACCGGCTCGCCACTGACAACAGGTGGCCGGCCCGCTGGCGCTGCTGCCACAGCGGCATTCGCTTGTCCGGGCGGCGCCTCGGCAGCAGCAGCGAGCGCGCCGCGCACTCGCGAAACCGGGCCGCGAACAGCGCCGACCCGCCCAGCTCGTCGACCACGATGCGCTCGATCTCGTCGGGATCGAACGTCGCGATGTCGAGACTCGGCGGCTCCTCCAGGTCGGGGACCCGCATGACGATGCCGTCGTCGGCGTGCATGGCCTGCGCGTCCACGCCGTAGCGCTCGCGCAGCCGGGCGGCGATCGCCAACGCCCACGGCGCGTGCACCAGCGCGCCGTACGGGGAATGCACGACCAGCCGCCAATCGCCGAGCTCGTCGCGGAACCGTTCGACGACCAGCGTGCGGTCGTCGGGGACGTAGCCGGTGGCCTCGCGCTGTTCGGCGAGGTAGGCGACCAGATTGGCGGCCGCCCACTCGTCGAGCCCGGCCGCCCGCACCCGCTGGCGGGCCGCCTCCGGATCGAGCCCGGCCAGTTCGCGGGTGAACGCGCCGAGAGCACGGCCCAGCTCGACCGGTCGACCCGGGGAGTCGCCCTTCCAGAACGGCAGCCGGCCCGGCTGGCCGGGGGCGGGGCTGACCAGCACCCGATCGGCGGTGATGTCCTCGATCCGCCAGGAGCTGGCGCCCAGCACGAACACGTCGCCGACGCGCGAC
>CALAED010000806.1 GCA_937891035.1 uncultured Thermomonosporaceae bacterium
GAGCGTGATGGCCCGGGCGGCGGCGCGCGGGTACGGATCACCCGGCGTGCGGGTCAGATACTCCTCGACGGGGTGCGCGCGGAACCTCTCCAAGAACTTCGCGTATGTCAGCCGTTGGCGGCGGATCAGGGCGGCGGACTGTGCCAGGGCAAGGGGAAGATGGCCAAGCTCCCCGGCGATCTCCCTTGCCCGCACCTCGTCGTCGAGCCTCGTGCGCTCGCGCAGGTAGGTGCCGGCCTCCTCATCGGTGAACGCGTCGACATCCACCACGGCTCCGAGATTCCCGAACGCGCGCCGGGTGCTCGTGATCAGGATCTGTGTCCGGCTTGTCGCCGGCAGCCACGACGCCACCACATCGGGGTCGGCGGCGTTGTCCAGGACGACCAGACCACGCTCCGCGGTCTCATCCATCCACCGCCGCGCCAGCTCCGCGTCGGCCCTCCTGTCACGCTCCTCACCCAGATCCAGTGCGTAGGCGAGCTCGGCGAAGCCCGCGACGATACCGTCGACGTCTTCGGCGTTGATCCAGGCGACGACCTGCCACCCCTCCTCGATGCGTGCACTGGCGTAGGCGGCGACAAGCTGAGTCTTGCCGACTCCCGGCACCCCGACGACAACATGCACCCCAGCGTCCCGCCCCAACTGGTCGTACAGGCCCGGCCGGGCCTGGAACGCCGGCGGCCGCTGGGGGATGCGCCCAACGACGATCTGACCGTTTGCGGGTCTTCTGCGCCTCCTCGGCTGCACGCTCCCGCCGTACATGACGTTGCCGTGGAGGTTGTGCACCTGCAGCGTGGAGCCGTGCACGCCGCCCGTAATGGAATTGACCGGCGCATCATCCGCCGCCACGGCCACCACCCCTCGCCGCCGAGCCGAGAACCCTGCCCCTCAACTATGCGTGCATCCGACCGTACGGCAACATCAGCGCGACACAAGCCAGGCAGCTACGCGTATGGCAACCAACTACCCAGCGACCAGCCACACCCCTTGCCCCTCAGCCGCGAAGAAATCGCAGTGACGCTCCTCATGATCTCGGACTGACCACACAGAAAGATCACAAAGAACTTCAACTATTCGCGAAAGCGTCGATAAATACATTCGCGAGCACTCGCCGAACCATACCTACCATATTTCACCCCCGACATCAGAGCAGCATTCGCCACCCCGCATGACGCAAAGGCCGGGTCCGTGACACGAATGGTGTTTCGGCGGTGTTTTAGTCAGTAGGTTTCAGTGGCCGGCCAGCGGTCACTGAATGTGATGGCGAATGCGTTGATCACGGGCCTCCAGCGCAACGTCCATCGAGTGCGGCCTGCCCCGGTGGGGTCGAGGCTGCGGGCATGAAGACTCTGCCGAGACTGCTCAGTACGGACCCGTTGCTCATGATCGCCGCATGTTGCTGATTCAGTGCCAATGATCGTCAGGAATTGCTAACTCATCGGCGAAACCTACACCAGCCAGCCAGCCGGCGGAATGCTGCTGTCACCACCGGTCGTCGTCGTTGTAGGTTCCGCGATCCTGTGAGCACTCGCAGGCCCGGTACCTGCGATGTTGCCCCGACGTGAGCAACGGGCCAGGGCGGGGTTTCCGGGTGATCATGAGCAATTCGCCTCACCCTCCCTTTGGATCTCGGTCGTTCATGACAGAGTCAGCACCCGCTTCGCGGCATGAGAGTGCGTCGCCCTGTACCGGCGGTCCACCTGTCGTCCACGCGGCCCCGCACCTTCCAGACCAATGCCTTAAACCGCAGACTCTGTGAGCAGCGATCCCGAGAATGGCTTGACAGCTGTCGGCGGCACTTGGCGTGGTGCCTGGGGCGGCGCGTGCGGATGAGATCGGTCTGATCCGCCGCGTTCTTCCGTCGGGCGCATCGGCGCCGGCCCATCCTGTTTGGCCGGCTCCGCTGGCTGCCGTGCCTGGGCACTGGGGCGGATCATCGCCATGTACGGCACCACGCCGCTGCGCGGCCGGTCACCGGCGGCACCGGTCTGGGGGGTGTGATGGTCGGTTGCGGGGACATGTCAGGGCTGCCTTGAAGGTGTCCGCCGGGAAGCCGTGGGGATCTATTGGAAACCCGGTGCTTGCCGGCCTCATCTCAAAGCGGTCAATTGGGGGATCAGATGAGCATGATCACAGTTGCGGACGGCACGGAAATCTTTTACAAGGACTGGGGAACCGGCCAACCTATCGTATTCAGCCATGGCTGGCCTTTGTCGGCCGATGACTGGGATGCGCAGATGTTGTTCTTCCTCCAGCACGGCTATCGTGTCATCGCCCACGACCGGCGCGGCCACGGGCGATCCTCCCAGACCGGTGACGGGCACGACATGGACCACTACGCCGACGACCTTGCCGCGCTGACCGGGCATCTCGATCTGCTGAACGCGGTGCATGTCGGTCATTCGACCGGTGGCGGCGAGGTGGTGCGTTACTTGGCACGGCACGGCGAAAGCCGGGCGGCGAAGGCTGTATTGATAAGCGCAGTGCCGCCCCTGATGGTGCAGACCGAGGCCAACCCCGGTGGCCTTCCCAAGGAAGTATTCGATGGGTACCAGGAACAACTAGCGGCCAATCGCTCACAATTGTACCGCGAGATAGCAGCAGGACCTTTTTATGGGTTCAACCGCCCGGGCGCGGAAGCATCAGAGGCGATCATCCAGAACTGGTGGCGACAGGGCATGATGGGCGGTGCGAAGGCGCATTACGACGGCATAGTCGCCTTCTCGCAGACCGATTTCACCGAAGACTTGAAGAAAATATCGGTGCCAGTGCTGGTGATGCATAGCGATGATGATCAGATCGTCCCCTATGCCGACTCCGGGCCCTTGTCTGCGCGGCTTCTCAGGAACGGGACGCTGAAGACCTACACCGGCTTTCCGCACGGCATGCCCACTACGCAGGCGCAGACCATCAACGCAGACCTGCTGGCCTTCTTGCAAACGTGACATCGAGATGCCGCGGTAGCGGCGGAGTGAGCGTACCGGGTTTGGCGGAGATCGAATGACGCCCGATGGCGGCACCACGCAAATACCTCAACAGATCTGGGATCGGGCTGTGCGGCTGGTCTTGGAGTCGGGCCGGCCGATCGCGCAGATCGCCAACGACCTCGGTATTCATCGCGAGGCGTTCCGCATCTGGGTGCGCCAAGCCGAGGCGGACGCCGGCAGGCGGCCCGGGCAGCTGACCAGCGCCGAGCGGGACGAGCTGAAGCGGCCGCGCAAGGAAACACCGAGTTTAATCGGATCGATGAGATGTGAAGGCCGCCGGCGTTTTCGCCGCCGAGCTCGGCCGGCCCCGGAGGAGTAGTCGCGGTGACCGATCACCTTCGCGGCGACTTCGGGGCCTGTGCCGGTGTGCCGGGTCCCCTGTGCCCGGGTACCTACTACGACCGCAAGCCCTCTTGCGCCGCCTGGTGATCAGGGACAAGCTGTACGGGCCCAACGTCCGGGAGCGAGGTGTGAACGTGGCCAACGCCCCCAACAAGACCACTGCGACCGGCGACGATGTCGGCGCCTTCCTGAGGGCGATCGCCGTCGAGCAGCGACGGAGCGACGCCTACCTGCTCGTTGATCTCATGCGCGAGGTCACCGGGCAGCCTCCGGTGATGTGGGGCACCTCGATCATCGGGTTCGGTTCGAGGCACTATCGCTATCCCTCAGGCCGGGAGGGTGACATCGCGGCGGTCGGCTTCTCGCCGCGCAAGGCGCAGACCGTGCTCTACCTGACCGGCGGCATAGAGCTGTACGACGACCTGCTGGCACGACTCGGACAGCACACGACCGGGAAGGGCTGCCTGTACATCAAACGGGTCAACCAAGCCGACCCGCAGGCCCTGCGAGACCTCATCGATCGCTCCTACCGCATGGTGACGGAGGCATGACCGGCTCACCAGCTTGCCGAAGCGCGTCATCTCGAACTCGCCTGGGCAGGCCACCTACCCAGCCTCGAACGACCCGAGGCGCTGAATCAGATACTCATCGACTTCCTCAACGAGACCCGCGCCGACAGCTGAGCGCTCCGCAATGTGTCCCGGTCGCTCCCGCGACGAAGGCGAAAGAGTTGTTCACCATCTCAGCCCTACGCTGTCCCGCATGGTTACCGGTGTGGTGTTCGATGTCGGCGAGACTCTCGTCGACGACACGAGAGAATGGCGCGTCTGGGCCGATTGGCTCGGCGTGCCGGCCCATACAGTGTCGGCACTGGTCGGGGCCGTCACCGCGCGGGGCTTGGACAACGTCGAGGCGCTGCGACTGATCAAGCCCGACTTCGACCTCGCGGCCGAACGAGCCCTCCGCGAGGAGGCCGGGCGGGGTGAACGGATCGAGGAAGCCGATCTTTATCCAGACGTCCGCCCTGCCTTGTCAGCTTTGCGTAAGGCCGGGCTGTGGGTCGGGGTCGCTGGCAATCAGACGGCCCGGGCCGCAGAGCTATTGGGAGCTCTAGATCTTCCCGTTGACGAGATCGCCACCTCGGGTCAGTGGGGAGTCGCGAAGCCCGATCCGCGGTTCTTTTCGCGTGTCATCGATTGGGCGCCTGGGGATCCACACGAGATCGTCTACGTCGGG
>CALAED010000807.1 GCA_937891035.1 uncultured Thermomonosporaceae bacterium
CCGCCAGTAGCAAAATGCCTCAAACGTAGTGAGTGGCGCGTCTCACTCAGCGGACCGGCCGGCCCGGGCGACCGGTGTGACACTGGATCCGTGAGCGCCGCCCGCAGCACCGAGCTCGCCGAACTCGCCGACCGCTGGCGGGATGATCTCGCCGCCTGGGCCATCCCCGATGACATCTTGTCCGCGGTCACCGCCTCGCCATGGGGGCTGTCGGCCACGCTGTTCGCCCGCCGCGCCGACGCCGAGTCGCGCGCGCCGCGCGGGCCGTCGTACGAGCGTGCGCTCGAGGCGCTGCCGCCCGGCGGGTCGGTGCTCGACGTCGGCGCCGGCGCCGGGGCCGCCGGGCTGTCGCCGGCCGTCGCGCGGCGCGGCTCGGTGATCGCCGTCGATCTGTCCGCCGACATGCTCGACGAGCTGGCCCACCGCGCGGCGGCCCACGGCGTGCCATCACGTTGCGTGCGCGGCCGCTGGCCGGAAGTGGCCGGCCCGTCCTGCATCGCCGATGTCGCCGTATGCAAGGACGTGATCTACAACGTGCCCGAGCTGCCCGCCTTCTTCGCCGCCCTCACCGCGCACGCCCGGCGCCGCGTCGTCGTCGAGCTCACCGAGCGGCATCCACTGGCCCCGCTGAACCCGCTGTGGCTGCGGCTGCACGGGCTGTGGCGCCCGGAGCGACCGGTGGCGGGTGACGCGTACGCCATCGCCGCCGCGATGGGGCTGCGGCCGCGAGCGGAACGCTGGACCCGTACGACGCACGGCCCGTACAGCACCTTCGACGATCTCGTCGATGTGGTCCGCATCCGGCTGTGCCTGCCCGCCGAACGCGCCGACGACGTGGCGGCGGCGCTGCGCGCGTTCGGCACCGATCCGGACGAGCCCTATCTGCCCGGCGCCCGGGACCGCCTCGCCATGACCCTCTGGTGGCCGGGGCGCGCCGCCGCGTGACCCCGGTGAGGTGGCTCGAAAGCCCTTACGCCACGGCGATCCGGGGCCTACGATGACCGCGATCGATGCCGTGATCTCGATCGTCGAAAGGGTGCGGGCCGTGGCGCACAGCGCCGACACGTGGGGACGACTGATCGCCTGGCTCGCCGTTCAGCGCCGGCTCGCCGCCGCGGCGGCCCGTCGGCCGGATGGACTGGATCGTTCGGACGGAACAAATAGAACGGATAGAACGGATAGAACAGACGCCGGACCGCCCGGACCAGTTGGACCGCCCGGGCCACCCGGACCGGCCGAGCACGTGGATGCACCACCGGACCTGGAGCTGACCGAGCCGGAACGCAGGCTGTGGGCGGCCTACCCCACGGGCGAGCGGGTCGACGTCGGCTCCGCCGCTGATCGCACCGTCCGAGCCGAGGTGATCGCCCGGTTGCTGCTCGGCGCCCGCGCGCCCAGGCCGGGCCATGTGCCCGCCGTGCGGCTGCGGGGCGCGCGGATCGCCGGCTGTCTCGACGTCTCCGGCGGTACGGTCGGCTGCGAGCTGCGCCTGGAGGGCTGCGAGCTGGCGGAGGCCCCGGACTTCTCCAACGCCGAGGCCAGGCAGGTGCGGCTGAACGACTGCGTCCTACCGGGGTTCGACGGCGGCGGATTGCGCACGGACGGCTACCTCAGCCTGTCCGGATGCTTCGTCAATGGCCAGGTGAAGCTGGTGCGGGCCAGAATCACCGGCGGGTTCCGCATGAACGGCACCAAGATCACGAACTCCGGCGACTGGGGCCTGTTCGCCGGGGCGCTGACCGTCGAGGCGGGCACGTACTGGCGAAAGGCGGAGATCATCGGCGGCGCCCGGCTCACCGGCGCGCGGATGGGCGGCGGCTTCTTCCTGTACGGCGCGATCCTGCACGCACCCGGCTTGGACGCGCTCGACGGCGGAAACATGATCGTCGAGGACGCGATGGAATGCAGCCGCGGCTTCACCGCCACCGGCTCCATCAAGCTGCGCGGCGCCCGCGTCAACGGCACGCTGTCCTTCGACCAGGCGACCGTGCACGCGCCGGGGGGCCGCGCGATGCAATTGAGCCACATGCAGGTCGACGAGCTCATCCTCGCGTTGACCGAGGTGACAGGGGAGGTGTCGCTCGTCTATTCACGGGTCGGGGTGCTGCTCGACGGCCCGCGGCACTGGGCGGCCGAGCTACGGCTGAACGGCCTGACCTACGAATCATTGCGCGGCGGCGAGGCAGCCGACCGCCTCAACTGGGTCAACCGGGACCCCCGCGGCTTCCACGCGCAGCCGTACGAGCAACTGGCCGCCTGGTATCGCGGCGGCGGTCACGAGATCCTCGCGCGCCGGGCGCAGCTGGCCAAGCTACGGGCGCGCCGCGCCACCCAGGGCTGGACGGCGCGGATGTGGAGCCGCCTGCTCGACCTCACGGTCGGGTACGGCTATCGCCCATCGCGGGCGGCCCTGTGGTTCGGGCTGCTGCTGGCGATCGGCACCGTGGTCTTCTCCCTCCACCCCCCGCATTCGATCAAGCCGGCGGACGAACGCCCGCACTTCAGCGCGTTCGCCTACACGCTCGACCTGCTCGTACCGATCAGCGCTTTCGGTCAACGCGACGCGTGGGATCCGGCCGGCTGGACGCAGTGGCTCGCCTACGGGCTGATCGGGGCCGGGTGGCTCCTCGCCAGCGCCTTGATCGCCGGTGTCACCCGGGTGCTGCGCCCGAATTAGTGTCCCCAGCGTGCCGCGTGTCTCAGGGTCGCCCGGTCATCCGGGCTAATCGCGGGAGAGCACCCGGGTGGCGCCGGCGGCGACGGTCAGGCCGAGGACGAAGCCGGCGGCGACCAGGAGATCGGCGATCCACAGATAGACGCCGCGCGGCGCGAACAGCGACTCCTGTCCCAGCGAGCCGACCGGCAGAAGCAGGTCGAGGGTGTAGAGGAACGCGTTGAAGTGCGGCTGCTGGTCGTCATCGAGCTTTACCGGCGGCTTCAGATAGAACACCACGCTGCCGATCGCCAGCAGCGTGATCAGCCAACCCGCCGCGCGGAAGGGCCGGTAGCCGTACCCGACGAGCCCATCCTGCACCAGGCCCCAGGTCTTGCGCGTGATGGACATGGTGCGGCGTCGGTCGCGCTGCTTGGCCAGCAGCACCGAGCGGCCTTCGGTGTCGAGCCCGTTCGCGCGATAGCTTTCCGCCAGCCGTTCGTACGGCTGTGGCTGGTAGCCGTCGGGGTCGCGGCGCAGCCAAGCCAACCGCTCCTTGGCGGTCAGCGGCGGTTGCAGCGTCTCGTAGGTGAACCCGTCGAGCTGCAGACCGGTCGGCCAGGTGGCCTGATCGTCGCGGAGTCGGCCGACCTTGGCGTAGGAGAGGTCGACGAGTCCGATGGTGGGCTCGGCGGGACGCAGGTCGATCTCCGCGGCCTGCATCCGCTGGCAGCCGAGGGCACGGCCTTCGGGGTTGTGCAGCCGGGCGCCGATCAGGCTGAGCTGGCCGCCGATCCTGGCGCCGCCGAAGGTGACCTCGCCCCGGGCCTGGAACCCCTCGGAGCAGTAGACATCGGTCTCCACGGCCAGGTCGCCGGCATTGAGGGCGATCCGCCCCGGGTGGATCAGCGTGGCCCCCTGCAGGCTCAGGTATCCGCCGACCCGGGCGCCGCGCAGCCGTACCGCGCCGTGGGCGGTGAAGCCCTCGTCGCAGAACATGTTGGCGGCGACCGTGAGCCGGCTGGCATACAGCGCGTCGCCCCGCTGGTTGCCCAGCCGCGCGCCGCGCAAGATCAGCTGCCCGCCGACGCGCGCGCCGGGCAGCCGCACCTCGCCTTCGGCGGCGAAACCCCGGTCGCAGTAGACGTTGGCGTCGACGGTGAGCCGGTCGGCCAGCAGCGCCTCCTTGCCCGGGTTGGCCAGCTGGACGCCGCTCAAGTTGAGGATGCCGGCGATGTGCGCGTTGTCGAGCCAGACACCGCCCGCGATCCGGCTGCCCTCCAGCCACAGGTGCCCATCCACCCGCACGCCGGAGGCGACGAGCCCGGGCAACCCGCAGCCGAGCAGGTGCACGCTTTGCATGCGCGCCCAGTACAGATGCGGTTGCTCGTCAAAAGAACAGCCGGTCAGCGCCAGCGGCACCGGCACTTCGGCATGCCCCAGGTTAAGCGTGCCGGTGATCCTGGCGCCGGTCAGCCGCACCGCTGCCACCTGACCGGACTCGGCGTCACAGGAACCGAGCAGCAACGCGACGATCACCTCGGCGCGTACCACGCGATCCGCGCCCCACCGCTCGCTCATCGCCGGCTCGTCCTCGCCGCGATTGCCGCTGCTCAGATCAACGG
This sequence comes from uncultured Thermomonosporaceae bacterium, assembly GCA_937891035.1. Lineage (GTDB taxonomy): Bacteria > Actinomycetota > Actinomycetes > Streptosporangiales > Streptosporangiaceae > CALAED01. The sequence goes on from CALAED010000807.1 coordinate 4,279, forward strand.
AATCGCCCCGCGGGAATGCGTCCCACAGGGCACGTTCCGCGGGTGACAGTTCCGTGTCGCGCATAGGCGGCTCCTGAGAGTGATCCCCGGAAAAGTGCGAATTGAATGTATCGCGGACCTGACGAAGGTAGGTGATCACTTTACGTAGGACAGGTTCTCTTAACGATCTTCGCGCATCCGCGCGCCCACCGCGGGTGATCGGTGGATGATCTACAGTGATCTGTCGGCAGCGCCGTCCGCGATCGCCGGGTGACTCGTGTGCGACTTGTGTGCGATCTTTGTGCGATCACCCGGTGCCAGGTGCCGTACGCTTCGATGCCATACGAGAAGTCGCTGATCAGCGGCGTGCTGTTCGGCATGGACGAAGGGGGGCCGCCGTGGCGCGCGTCGTCGTCGACGTCATGCTCAAGCCCGAGATCCTCGACTCACAGGGGCAGACGATCGCCAGGAAGCTGCCGCAACTGGGGTTCGCCGGGATCACCGGCGTGCGCCAGGGCAAGCGCTTCGAGATCGAGTTCGACGGGCCGGCCGATGAGGAGGCGCTCGAGCGGGTGCGCAAGATCGCCGAAACACTGCTCGCCAATCCGGTTATCGAAACTTTCGACATGCGAGTCGAATAGGCCTTGACCAGGAGGCGCATCACTGACCACGGGAGTCGCTCTCAATCGCATAAAGACCGGCCAGTCTAACGGTTACGGAAGATTTTCTCGGGGAAGCCTTACTTTCGTCGATGAAACGAGTGTTCCTGGCGGCGCCCGGGGTCACGGGGGTTGTCGGACAAGAGGTGGCCGTGGACATGAAGTTCTCGCTGGCGCTACCGCGTGAGGCGTTGAGCATCCCCGTGATACGTCGAGTTCTGGGCGATGCGCTGCGTGGGCTGGGCGTATCGGAGGACTGCGTTGCCGACATCCTCCTGGCCACGTGCGAAGCCTGCACGAACGTCGTCAAGCACGCCCGGGCCACCGCCCGCTACGAGGTGCTCGCCAGCATCGACGACGACACCTGCGTTTTGAAGATCCGCGAGATGGAGCGCGTGCCGGGCGAGCGGGGTCGGCTCCCAGACCCGTTCACCCGCGACGATCGGCTGCCTCTGTCACAGCCCCAGCCCCGGCCTGAGGCCGAAGCCGAGTCGGGCCGCGGCATCAACATCATGCGCGCGCTGGTCGATGACGTGACCTTTGATACGGCAGCGGAACACGGCACGATTGTCTATCTGCAAAAGCGTCTGACCTGGCGCGATGAGGCACTGCTCCGCCGACTCGAATACGATTTGGTACACAGCGGCAACTAAGCAGGTCGTCGGCCGCGGGGTCCGCACCGCCGCGGGGCTCCCCGAGAACGCCGAAGATCTCGACATCATCATGGCAGGGGCAGCGCATGAGTTCTCGGGTTGGTGTCGTCACGTTTCCCGGCTCCCTCGACGAT
>CALAED010000808.1 GCA_937891035.1 uncultured Thermomonosporaceae bacterium
GAACTGGCCGAAGACAGCCGCACACTGCTCGATAAATCGGGTGAGCCGAGTCCGGGCCGGTTCGGCCCGCCGCTCGCGTTCGACCTCGTACCCCAAATCGGCGCGGTCGACGAACACGGCGCGGCGCACGAGGAGCAAAAGCTGCGCCGCGAGCCACGAAAGATCATGGCGCTGCCCGACCTGAAGATCAGCGCGACGGCGGTGCGCGTGCCGGTGTTCCACTGCCACTCCGAAGCCGTCCACATCGAACTGGACCGGCCACTGCCGGCGGCCGAGGCGGAGGACATCCTGGCGGCGACGCCCGGCATCCGGGTCTATCGTGCCGGCGACGATCGGCCCTATCCGACCCCCCGGCACGTCGAGGCGTCAGGACAGGACCGGGCGCTCGTCCATGTCGGGCGTATCCGGCAGGACAACGAGCAACCCGAGTCCCTGTCGATATGGGTCGTGGCCGACAACCTGTGGGTTGGGGCGGCGACCAACGCCGTGGACATCATGCGCATCGCGCACGACTATGGGTGGCTGATCCCGTGACCGCCAACGGGGCGAACCACGGACTGCCGGCCGCGCCGGGGCTGTCCCCGGAACGGCCGCTGGTCTTCAAGTTCGGCGGCGCCTGCTTCCTCGACCTCGCCGACTACCGTCAGATGGCCGCCTACATCGCCGGCCGGCTGGACGGCTCGCGACGGATCATCGCCGTGGTGAGCGCCATGTCGGGGACGACGGGAACGCTGCAGAACGCGCAACGCCAGCTCAACGCGGATCCGCCCGCCGAACTCGCGGCCTCGCTGATGCTGACAGCCGACAGCGTGAGCGCCGTGCTGCTGGCGACGGCGCTGCACGACCTGGGGGTGAACGCGCGGTCCATCGACGCCCACGACTTCGGGCTGACCGCCGCGGGGGCGCCGGACCGGGCGAGCGTGGTGAAGATCGATCCGGCGCCGCTGTGGTCGGTCCTCGTCAGCAGCGAGGTGGTCGTGGTGCCGGGCGGGCAGGCCCTGGACGAGAACGGCCGCGCGGTGATGCTCGGCCGCAACAGTTCCGACCTGTCCGCCGTGGCCGCGGCCGTGGCGCTGAACGCGGAGCGGTGCGAGATCTTCTCCGACGTGCCCGGCGTGTTCACGGCCGACCCGTACCTGCTGCCGACGGCACGGGTGATCCCTGAGCTGGGGTACGGGGCGGCCCGGCTGATGACCCGTGCCGGGGCGAAGGTGTTGCATCCCAACGCCGTCGACCTGGCCGACCGACACGGACTGCCGATCTTGTGCCGATCCCGGCCCCCCGCGGCCGCCCAGGGCACGCTGATCTCCGGCAGCAGCGCGCCGGTCGCGATCGTGGCCGACCAGCGGACCGACGTCTGGTCCTTCACCCACGCCGCGGATCTCGAGCACGTGCTCGCCCGCCTGGCCAAGGAACACGATGGCGATCAGGTGAACGAGCCGGTCATCGTTGACTACGAGGGGACGCGGCATCTGGCGATCCCGGGCGGCGACCCGCACGGGACCGCGCACCGGGTCTGCGCGAACGTGCCACACCGGCCGCACCTGCGGTTGATCACGACGGTGCACGGAGCGCACGATCCGGAATACCACCTTGTCCCGGTCTCCGAGCTGGCGGAAGAGACGCGGCGCCGCCATACATTGCACTATCCGGAGACCAACGACCATCGCGGCGAAAAGCCCCGCTCACCGCTGAGCGGGATGCTCACCGAACCCGCGAAGGCCCCGATCGCCGGCGGCGACCTGCTCATCAAGGCGCAGCCCGCCGAGGATGCGGCCGACGTCATGGAGGACGCCGACGTTAAGGAGGAAACCACCGCGATCTGACCGTCAGGTCGGGCGGCAGAAGCGGTGCGGGGCGTGGCGCCGGTGGGCGCCGCGCCCCTTCGTCGTCTCTTTTGTCTTAGGACCGCCACGTCTTCTGGCGGGTGACGTCGTATTTACCACTGTCATCGCGTTTATTAATGGAGTTGTGAGTTGGGTTGACCGGCTGCCGGGTCGATCAGAGTATGAGCATCACGAAGGGAACGAGAGGATCGTTGCCGCACGCGACGGGACCAAGAGGGAGGAACTCTCATGTCCACTTCTATCGTCGTTGATCCAGCGAAGCTCCGTCAGTTCGGCGACCCCATGGAGAGCGTATTTTGTCTGGTTACCAACCCCGAGTACATGGACAAAATATCGCTCGTCAAGAGCGGCAACTACAAGGACTACCTCAGGATCCCCTTCAAGACCGGCGAGAAGTTCGAGCAGGTGCTCCCTGAGCGCGTTCCGGAACCGGCGCACGTGCTGGCGATCTCGCCGGCCGCGTTCTTTGAATCCCCGATGCCGGAGCAGCTCGGCCCGCGGCGCAAGCTGATGGGAATGGCGTGTAACTCGACGCCGACCTCACTGGAAACCATCAGGCATTTCCTCAATGTCATGGAGCGGACCTCCCCCGACGAGCAGGGCACGTTCTCCGACAATTTCTTCGACAAGCTGGAAAGAGCCGAGCACCTGGTTTATGTCGATGAGCGCCACGGCGGCACGCGGGCCACGCTCCAGCATCTGCAGCCGGATCTGGTGTGGAACCAGCAGGCCGGCCCACTTGAGTGGGGCGAGCAGCAGATCGTCCCGTCCGGGGAGATCAGTGTGCTGCCCACCCAGATCGTGGAATTCGACGAGGATCTGCACCTGCCCCTGGAAGGGGAGATCACCTTCCGCGGCTACCCGATCCTGCACAGCGGCACCCCGTCGTTCTCGCGTAAGGACCAAGCCCGTATCCACGCTCAACTGGCGGCGATGAACCAGCACGGCGTCGTCGCCGAGGTACGGAACGGCCGGATCACGACGATCCGCGCGCACAGCAGTGGCGCGCAGCCCGCCGTGGACATGCTGAACACCATGTTCGAGGTCGACTCGCGCTACCGGATCGTGTGGGAGATGGGGCACGCGCTGAACACGAGCCTCGACATCCTGCCGGGCAACCACGCGATGAACGAGGTCTATGGCGGTACCCAAGGCTGCCTGCACTGGGGGCTCGGTCTCACTCCGTTCACCCAGTACCACCTGGACATCATCTCGCCCGACACCACGGTCTACACCGACGGCGGCGAGGTCGTGCTCGGGACCCCCGGCGGCGGTGAGGACCGGCTCGCGGCGTCCGCCTAACGATCACGACGGCCGGCGTCCCC
>CALAED010000809.1 GCA_937891035.1 uncultured Thermomonosporaceae bacterium
TGGAATACGAACGGGCGGCGCGGCTGCGCGACGACATCCGGGCGCTGCAGCGCGCGCTGGAAAAGCAGGCGGTCGTGCTCGGCGACACCACGGACTGCGACGTCGTCGCCTTCGCCGAAGATCAGCTGGAGGCGGCCGCGCAGGTGTTCTACGTGCGCGGCGGGCGAATCCGCGGGCAGCGCGGCTGGGTCGTCGACAAGGTCGAGGCGGTGACGACGGGTGAACTCGTCGTGCACTTCCTCACTCAGATCTACAGCGAGAGCGACGCGGTCCCGCGTGAGGTGCTGGTGCCCGAGCAGCCGCCCGAGCCCGCCGCCATGACCGAACTGCTCACCGAGCAGCGCGGCGGACCGGTCACGATCCGCGTTCCGCGGCGCGGCGACAAGCGGTCGCTGCTGGAGACCGTCGAGCGCAACGCCAAGGAGGCGTTGAAGCAGCACAAGACGCGCCGGGCCAGCGACCTGACCACGCGCAGCAAGGCATTGCAGGAGATCCAGGAGGCCCTCGAACTCGACCAGGCGCCGCTGCGCATCGAGTGCTACGACGTGTCCAACCTCCAGGGCACCAACGTGGTGGCCTCGATGGTGGTGTACGAGGACGGCCTGGCCCGCAAGGGCGAATACCGGCGGTTTTCGGTCAAGGCGGTGGAGGGGCAGGACGACGTCCGCTCCATCCACGAAGTGGTGGGCCGCAGGTTCCGGCGATACCTGGAGGAGCGCGAGGCCACCGGCGAGCTCGACACTTTGGGCGAGCCCGAGACGGGCGGCCCGATCGATCCGGAGACGGGACGGCCACGCAAGTTCGCCTACCCGCCCAACCTCGTCGTCATCGACGGCGGCGCGCCGCAGGTGGCCGCCGCGCAGCGGGCGCTGGACGAGCTGGGCATCGACGACATCGCGGTGTGCGGTCTGGCCAAGCGGCTGGAGGAGGTCTGGCTGCCCGGCGACGACGAGCCGGTGATCTTGCCGCGCACCAGCGAAGGGCTCTACCTGCTGCAGCGCATCCGCGACGAGGCCCATCGATTCGCGATCACATTCCACCGGGCCAAGCGCTCCAAGAGCATGACGGTCAGCGAGCTCGACAACATTCCCGGTCTCGGCCCGACCCGCCGCACCGCGCTGCTGAAGCACTTCGGCTCGCTGCGCAGGCTGAAGCGGGCGACGCCGGACCAGATCGCGGAAGTACCCGGTATCGGCCGCCGTACGGCGGAGACCATCGCGGCGGCGCTGCAGGCGGACGGGAGTAAGGGACCTTGACCGGTATGAGTGGCACAGTCCCCGAGATCGTGATCATTACCGGGATGTCGGGGGCCGGCCGCAGCACCGCGGCGAAGTCCCTCGAAGACCTCGAGTGGTTCGTCGTCGACAACCTGCCGCCGGGGCTGCTCGCGACCATGGCCGACCTCGCGGGCCGGGTCCAGGGGGCGGTCCCGCGGATCGCCGCCGTCGTCGACGTGCGCAGCCGTGCCTTCACCACCGACCTGCATTCCTCGATCGCCGAGCTGCAGGCCCGCGGCGTCCATCCACGGGTGGTCTTCCTCGAGGCCGGCGACGACGCGCTGGTGCGCAGGTTCGAAAGCGTCCGGCGCCCGCATCCCCTGCAAGGGGAGGGCCGGCTGGTGGACGGCATCGCCCGCGAGCGCGAGGTGCTGCTTGAGGTGCGCGGCGAGGCCGACCTCGTCATCGACACCAGCGACCTCAACGTGCACGAGCTGCGGGCCAAGATGGTGGGCTTTTTCGGCGACGTCAGCGGCGAGCCCATGCTGCGCGCAACCATCGTGTCGTTCGGCTACAAGTACGGCATCCCCGTGGACGCCGACCTTGTGGTGGATTGCCGCTTCCTGCCCAACCCGCACTGGGTGGACGAGCTGCGCCCGCTGACCGGGCGGGACGCCGCCGTTCGCGACTACGTGATCGCCCAGCGCGGCGCCAAGGAGTTCCTCGACGCCTACACCGAGGTACTTCGGCTGCTGGCCGAGGGCTACGAGCGCGAGGGCAAGCACTACGTGACGCTCGCCATCGGGTGCACCGGCGGCAAACATCGTAGTGTGACCATGGCCGAGGAGTTCGCCAACCGGTTGCGCGGCGAGGGCCTCGACGTCCGGGTCGCCCACCGCGACCTGGGCCGCGAATAAGCGCTCGCACGATCGCCTCGTGCGGGCACGGCCGCGCGCGTGCTGGGCGGGCGTCGTTGACCGGGTGAGCGGGCGCGGGGGGTCCGCGGGGAGGTGTCGTGACCGGATCCGGACCTGCCGTGGTCGCGTTCGGCGGCGGGCACGGCTTGTTCGCCTCGCTGTCCGCGCTGCGCAAGGTGACGCAGCGGCTCACGGCGGTGGTGACCGTCTCCGATGACGGCGGCTCCAGCGGCCGGCTACGCCGCGAGCTGGGCGTGCTGCCGCCCGGCGATCTGCGGATGGCGCTGGCCGCGCTGTGCGACGACGACGAGTGGGGCCGCACCTGGAGCCGGGTCATCCAGCATCGGTTCCGCAGCCGGGGCGGACTGCACGGACACGCGGTCGGCAACCTGCTCATCGTGGCGCTGTGGGAGCTGCTCGCCGATCAGGAGGCCCACTCGACCGTCGCCGGGCTCGACTGGGTGGCGCGACTGCTCAAGGCCAGGGGGCGGGTGCTGCCGATGGCCTCCGTGCCGATCGACATCGCCGCCGAGGTCCAAGGCGCCGACCCGGCCCGGCCGCACGAGGTGACGATCGTCCGCGGCCAGGTGGAGTGCGCCAGTACGCCGGGCAAGGTGCGCGGCATCTCGCTCATCCCGCCCGATCCGCCGGCCTGCCCCGAGGCGGTGGCGGCGATCGAGGACGCCGACTGGGTGGTGCTCGGCCCCGGGTCATGGTTCACGAGCGTGCTTCCGCATCTCAAGGTGCCCGAGCTCGCCGGGGCGCTGACGGCCACGCGGGCCCGGCGCGTGGTGGCGCTCAACCTCGCGCCGCAGCCGGGGGAGACCGACGACTTCTCGCCGCAGACCCATCTGGAGGTGCTGCAAGCGCACGCGCCCGGCCTTCGCGTGGACATCGTCCTCGCCGAGCGGACCGTGGTCGATGACGCGCCGGCGCTGGACAAGGCGGTGCGCGCGCTCGGCGGGACGCTGGTGCTGACCGACGTGGCGGCGACCGACGGCTCGCCAAAACATGATCCGGAACGGCTCGGCCAAGCCTTCGCACAGATCTTCTCGAGTCGCGACCTGGTCGATGGTAATCCGGGAGACTGCCGGTAGGTGTGTAACGATTGGGGGAGGGTTTCATCTATGGCGATGACCGGTGTGGTGAAGGACGAGCTCAGCAGGCTGTCCGTGGTGAAGCCGTGCTGCCGCAAGTCCGAGGTATCCACTCTGCTGCGGTTCGCCGGGGGGCTGCACCTGGTCAGCGGCCGCATCGTGATCGAGGCCGAGCTCGACACCGGAGCCGCCGCGCGTCGCCTGCGCAAGGACATCGCCGATGTGTTCGGGCACACCTCCGACGTGGTCGTGCTCGCGCCGAGCGGGTTGCGCAAGGGGAACCGTTATGTCGTACGGGTCTTTCGCGACGGCGAGTCGCTGGCCCGGCAGACCGGTTTGATCGACAACAACGGGCGACCGGTGCGCGGCCTGCCCCGGCACGTGGTCTCCGGCGCCGCGTGCGACTCGGAGTCGGCCTGGCGGGGGGCGTTCCTCGCGCATGGTTCGCTGACCGAGCCTGGCCGGTCGATGTCGCTTGAGGTCACCTGCCCGGGACCGGAGGCGGCGCTCGCCCTGGTCGGCGCCGCCCGCCGGCTCAAGATCCATGCCAAGGCGCGAGAGGTGCGCGGCGTGGATCGGGTCGTCGTCCGCGACGGTGACGCGATCAGCGCGCTGCTCACCCGGCTGGGCGCGCACGACAGCGTCCTGGCCTGGGAGGAACGCCGGATGCGCCGCGAGGTGCGGGCCACCGCCAATCGGCTGGCCAACTTCGACGACGCCAACCTGCGCCGCTCGGCCCGCGCCGCGGTCGCGGCCGGTGCCCGGGTGGCGCGGGCGCTGGAGATCCTGGGCGATGACGCGCCCGAGCACCTCGTCGCCGCCGGGCGGCTGCGCCTAGAGCACAAGCAGGCCTCGCTCGAAGAGCTTGGCCAACTCGCCAACCCGCCGCTCACCAAGGACGCCATCGCCGGCCGCATCCGCCGGTTGCTGGCCATGGCGGACAAGCGGGCCGGCGACCAGGGCATCCCGGGGACCGAGGCGAACCTGACCCCCGAGATGCTCGCACCCTGACGGGCCGATCGGCGCACCGTCGCCGGCGGGGTCAGACGCGTTTGTTCGGTAGGGTCGGCAGTGGGAATTCCCGCAGACCAGGTTGCGACCCGGCACCTTAGCCGGGCACAAAGACGACGATGATGACGAGGAGATCGGTTCGGTGACCATCCGGGTAGGCGTCAATGGGTTCGGCCGCATCGGCCGCAACTTTTGCCGCGCGGTCTACGCCATGGGGGCTGACATCGAGATCGTGGCGGTCAACGACTTGACCGACAACGCCACGCTCGCCCACCTGCTCAAGTACGACAGCATCCTCGGCCGGCTCCCCGAGGACGTGAAGGCGACCGCCGACGAGATCGTCGTCGGCGGAAATACGATCAAGGTCTTCGAGGAACGCGACCCGGCCAAGCTGCCCTGGGGCGATCTCGGGGTCGAGGTCGTCCTCGAATCCACCGGGCTGTTCACCGACGCCAACAAGGCGCGGGTGCACGCCGATAACGGCGCCAAGAAGGTGATCATTTCCGCGCCGGCCAAGAACGAGGACTTCACCGTCGTCCTCGGGGTCAATGACGGCGACTACGACCCGGCCAGGCACACGATCATTTCCAACGCGTCCTGCACCACCAACTGCCTCGCGCCGATGGCGAAGGTCCTCAACGACTCGCTCGGCATCGAGCGCGGCCTGATGACGACGATCCACGCCTACACGGCCGATCAGAACCTTCAGGACGGTCCGCACCGCGACCTGCGCCGGGCGCGTGCCGCCGGGATCAACATCGTGCCGACCTCGACCGGCGCGGCAAAGGCCATCGGCCTCGTGCTGCCGGAGCTCAACGGCAAGCTCGACGGCTACGCCCTGCGCGTGCCGGTGCCGACCGGCTCGGCCACCGACCTGACCGCCACAGTCGCCCGCGAGACGACGGTCGATGAGGTCAAGGCCGTGTTCAAGGAGGCGGCCGAGGGCGCGCTGCGCGGCATCCTCACCTACACCGAGGACCCGATCGTCTCCGCCGACATCGTCACCGACCCGGCGTCCTGCGTCTTCGACGCCGGCCTGACCAAGGTCATCGGCGACCAGGTCAAGATCGTGGGCTGGTACGACAACGAGTGGGGTTACTCCAACCGCCTCGCCGACCTGGTCACCCTCGTCGGCTCGCGGCTTTGACCCCCGCCCGATCCGTCCCCCGCGTGTGTAGCGAAGGACGCTGATGCGCACTATCGACGATCTCGAGGTGAGCGGGCGGCGGGTGCTGGTGCGTGCCGACCTCAACGTGCCGCTCGACGGCGACGTCATCACCGACGACGGCCGGATCCGGGCCAGCGTGCCCACCATCACGTCGCTCGCCGAGCGGGGCGCCAGGGTGATCGTCTGCTCGCATCTGGGCCGCCCCAAGGGGACGGTCCAGCCCGAGTTCTCCCTGGCCCCGGTGGCGGTTCGCCTCGGCGAGTTGCTCGGCGTCGAGATCAAGTTCGCCGCTGATACGGCCGGAGAGTCCGCGCGGAGCGTCGCGGCGACGCTGGCCGACGGCGAGGTGGCGCTGCTGGAGAACCTGCGCTTTGAGGCGGGCGAGACCAGCAAGGACGACGCCGAGCGCGGCGCGTTCGCCGACCGGCTGGCGGCGCTGGCCGACGCCTACGTCGGTGACGGGTTCGGCGCCGTGCACCGCAAGCACGCCAGCGTGTACGACGTGCCGCGGCAGCTGCCGCACGCGGCCGGCGGCCTCGTCGTCAACGAGGTCGCCGTGCTCCAGCGGCTCACCGCCGACATCGCCCGGCCCTACGCGGTGGTGCTCGGCGGCGCAAAGGTCTCCGACAAGCTCGATGTGATCGACAACCTGCTCGGGCGGGCCGATCGCATCCTGATCGGCGGCGGCATGGTCTTCACCTTTCTCCGGGCCCAGGGCCACGAGGTCGGCAAGAGCCTGCTCGAAGCCGACCAGGTCGACACCGTGCGTGACTATCTGGCGCGCGCTGAGGAGGCCGGCGTGGAGTTCGTGCTGCCGGTGGACATCGTCGCCGCCGCCGAGTTCGCCGCCGACGCCGACCACGCCGTCGTGGGCGCCGGGGAGATCCCGGCCGACCGGCTCGGCGTCGACATCGGTCCCGAGTCGGGCAAGCTCTTCGCCGCCCGGCTGGCCGACGCCAAGACCATTTTCTGGAACGGCCCGATGGGTGTGTTCGAGATGGAGCCCTACGCGCACGGCACCCGCGCGATCGCTCAAGGGCTCGTCGACTCCGGCGCGTTCACGGTGGTCGGCGGCGGCGACTCCGCTGCGGCGGTGCGCAAGCTCGGCTTCGCCGATTCGGCCTTCTCTCACATCTCGACCGGCGGCGGAGCCAGCCTCGAATATCTTGAGGGCAAGACCCTGCCCGGCCTTTCCGTGTTGGAGGACTGACGGTGGCTGCCGCCACATCTGGGCGCCGGCCGCTGATGGCCGGCAACTGGAAGATGAACAACAACCATCTCGAGGCGATCGCGCTCGTCCAGAAGCTGGCCTTCGCGCTCAAGGACGCCGATCACGACGCCGTCGAGATCGTCGTATTGCCGCCCTACACCGACATCCGCGGCGTGCAGACGCTGGTGGACGCCGACCGGCTGCGCATCGCCTACGGCGCGCAGGACCTGTCGGCGCACGACAAAGGCGCCTATACCGGGGAGATCTCCGGGGCGATGCTGGCCAAGCTCGGCTGCTCGTACGTGGTCGTCGGGCATTCCGAGCGCCGCCAGTACCACGGCGAGGACGAGCCGCTGATCAACGCCAAGGTCAAGGCGGCCTTCGCGGCCGAACTCGTCCCGATCCTGTGCGTCGGCGAGGGCCTCGATGTGCGCAAGGCGGGCGAGCACGTCTCACACACGCTGGCCCAGCTCGATGGGGCGCTGGAGAAGATCCCCGCCGAGCAGGCCCGGACGATCGTGATCGCCTACGAGCCGGTCTGGGCGATCGGCACCGGCGAGGTGGCCACCCCGCAAGACGCCCAGGAGGTTTGCGCCGCGATCCGGACTCGGCTCGCCGAGCTCTACATGGGCGAACTGGCCGATCGAGTTCGTATCCTGTATGGAGGCTCGGTCAAGTCGGGCAATATCGCCGGCATCATGGCACAGTCGGATGTGGACGGTGCCCTGGTCGGAGGTGCCAGCCTCGACGCGGCCGAGTTCGTCAAGATCTGCCGTTATCGCGAACTGCCTGTCTGACATGCGTGTTTCTCCCCACCCGAGGGGCGGAACGTCGTACCCTTTCATAGCGAACCCGCACACACGAGAAGGCACTGACCTGCTGTGATCATCGCGACTTCCATCGTGCTCATCGTGACGAGCGCGCTGATGGTGCTGCTCGTCCTCCTCCACAAGGGCAAGGGCGGCGGCCTGTCTGACCTGTTCGGCGGCGGGATCACCTCGTCGCTCGGCGGGTCCTCCGTGGTCGAGCGCAACCTTGACCGCCTCACCATCGGCACCGGGGTCATCTGGTTCGCCGCCATTGTGGTGCTGGGTCTGCTGTTCAAGTCCAAGGGCGCCTGAGCCCTCTCCGGCCGAACGTGCGGCAGGGTCGGTTACGCCGGTCTTCCTGGCTTGGAAGGCGGCGGGTAGAAAGCGAGGAGTAGTCCGTGGGTAGTGGCAACGCCATCCGAGGGAGCCGCGTCGGAGCGGGACCGATGGGAGAGGCCGAGCGGGGGGAGGCCGCGCCCCGCGTCTGGGTCTCGTTCTACTGCGCCAACGAGCATGAGACGCGCCCCAGCTTTGCCAGCGACGTCTCGGTCCCCGACCAGTGGGACTGCCCTCGGTGCGGTTTCCCGGCCGGAAAGGACTCCGCCAACCCGCCCGCCCCGCCGAAGACCGAGCCCTACAAGACCCATCTGGCCTACGTGAAGGAACGGCGCACCGACGAAGACGGCCAGGCCATCCTCGACGAGGCCCTGGCCAAGCTGCGCGAGCAGCGCGCCGCCGTGCGCGCGGCCATGCAGGCGGCAGGCAGCGGCTGACTCCCTTCGTGCTCGTGCCCGGCGGCCCGGCCCGTGAACGCGGGACCGGGCCGTTCCATCGTCGCGGGCCCGGCGGCCGATCCCGTCCGGCAGGCATAAGATCGACAGACACCTCCCGGGAAGGGTGAGTTTCGTGCAGACACGAGCCATTGGCGATATCCCCGTTTCGGCGATCGGCCTCGGCGCCATGCCGATGTCCGTTCGTGGTCACCTGCCCGACGAGGCCCAGTCGATCCGGACGATCCACGCCGCGCTCGACGCGGGCGTCACGCTGATCGACACGGCGGATGCCTACACCCCCGACCACACCGACATGGGTCACAACGAACGGCTCGTCGCCGCGGCGCTCGGCCGGTGGGGCGGTGATCGCGACTCGGTGCTCGTGGCGACCAAGGGCGGCCATACCCGCACGCCCGGCGGCGGCTGGGCGGTCGACGGGCGGCCCGACTACATCAAGGCGGCCTGCGAGCGCTCTCTCAAGGCGCTCGGCGTCGAGGCCATCGGCCTGTATCAGCACCACAGGCCGGACCCGGAGGTGCCATATGAGGACACCATCGGGGCGCTGCGCGACCTGCTCGACGCCGGCAAGATCCGGCTGGCCGGCATCTCGAACGCCGACCCCGACCAGATCAGGGTCGCCGGCGAGATCTTGGGCGGCCGCCTGGCCAGCGTCCAAAACCAGTTCTCGCCGGGGTTTCGCTCCAGCGAGCCGGAGCTCGAGCTGTGTGCCAAGCTCGGCATCGCCTTCTTGCCGTGGTCGCCGCTCGGCGGCATCGGCCGGGCGCGGTCGCTCGGTGGCCGGCACGTCGCCTTCGCCGAGATCGCCGCCGCCCACGGCGTCTCGCCGCACCAGGTCTGTCTCGCCTGGCAACTGGCCAAGGCCCCGGTCGTGATCCCCATTCCCGGAGCCAGCCGCCCCGAGAGCGTCCTCGACTCGGCCGGAGCGGCCGACCTCGAACTCACCCAAGAGGAACTCGACGCCCTCTGATCCGCGCCGCCGATCCGCGCGAACCCGCATCGCGTCATTTCACGGCGAATTGTGGGTACCAAGCGAGTGTCTACGGAAGATTACGTTTATGTCCGAGGTGCTGGTTCGTCCGCCTCGCACGTGCGATGGCGAGGGGGCGGCCCGGGCTTGGCTGGACTTCGCCGAGTACTACACGAAGCTGGCTCCGGAGGCGTTTCAGGTCCCCCGCAGCGAGGGCCTGGCGGAGTGGATCGAGCAGCGGCTGCTCGGCGTCTACTCGCCGGATGACTTCGTCCGTGTCGCCGAACTGGCGGGCGAGACCGTCGGCTTCGTCGACGCGACCTTCCTGCCGCCCGACAGCGAGGCGCCCTGGCAGCTGGTCAGGGAGGTCGTCGTGCCGCGCGTGTTCGTCAACGCGCTGGCCGTCCAGGCCCGCCACTGGCGCGCCGGCATCGGCACCAGGCTCATGACGGCGGTCGAGGACTGGGGGCGGGCCCGGCGGGCCCGGCTCATCGTGCTCGACACCTACACCCACAGCCCGATTTCCGTGCCGTTCTACGAGCAGCGCATGGAATACACCCGGCAGTCCCTCCGGTTCGCCAAACCCCTTTAGCTCGCGGCCGGCGCCTGAGCCGGTGGAGACGTGGTGAACGCCCGCCGCCCACTCGGCACGCCGGTCCGCACCTCGCCGTCGACCTCAAAGCGATCGAAGGCGACCGG
>CALAED010000810.1 GCA_937891035.1 uncultured Thermomonosporaceae bacterium
CACTGTCGCGCCTGCTCGTAGTCTTCATCGACGATCGCTGCTTCGGCGGCGCGGAGGCGGGCATGACAGGTCGGGTACAACTCGTCGGTCTTCTCCCATGCCGTTGCCACTGCCGCCCATACTGGGCTGGGTGCCTGAATGGAGTCCATCTCCGCGGCGAATTGCAGGGCCCATGCCCGCCATGAGGGCGGGTGTTGAGGCAGACCGGCCGCGGTTTTGTGCAGCATCGTCAGGCTTCCCGAGGGTAGACCGTGCGCTGTGGCCTGGACTTCGATCCGTGCGGCTGTGGCGAGCAACGGCCATGCGTATGCGGCCGTCTGTCCGCGTACGGTCGCTGCGTCGAGGACGGCTGTGATCGCTAGCCGGGCGTCTGCGAATCGGTTCTCCATGAGCGCGAGCTCGGCGGTGAGCCGCGCCATGGGGAGGCCGCATTCCAGCCGCTCGAGCTGGGAGAACAGCAACTGCGACGCGACGGCGTGGTGTCTGCGCGCGCCGGTCAGATCACCACGTCCAAGCGCCAGTTCGGCGAGCATCATGTGTGGGTAGCCGAGATATACATCGCACGGACCTTCCTCCAGCGCCTCGGTCAATACGTGTTCGGCCTCGTCCCATCGACCGGTCGCGAACAATGAGCCCGCAAGGTTTGTGGCCGCGTACATGCCTTGCGCATTGGTCAGCCCGGCCCGGCGGGCCGCCTGTACGCCCGCAGCGGCCACGGCAATCGCTTCCTCATGGCGTCCGTAGGCCCACAGTTCCAGGGAGAAATTGACGCAGACCCGGGTCAGGCCCTCCATGTCACGGATCTTTTCGGCGATCGCCCGTGCCCGCTCGTACGCGGCCACACCCTGCTCATGTCTGCCCAGATGGCTAAACACAAGCGCGGCTGTCGAAAGCGCTTTGACCTGGAGTTCTTCGTCGCCTAGATCGGTGGCCAGACGTACCGCATCGGCACTGGCTGTCAAGGCATTGTCCGGGACCCCGTCGCTGGTGAGCGCAGTGGCGAGGACCTCAAAGACGGCGGCGCGTGCGGGAGAGCGCTCAGGGAGTGCGAGCCGGGCGGCCTCCTGGGCCGCGGCGAGGGCACCCTTCCCGCCCTGTCTGAGCAGGATCCTGCTGCGGAGGGCGAGGAGCGCGGCCACCTGATCCGCGTCGCCTGCCGGATCGGCTTCATCGAGGGCTTGGTCAATGAGGTGATGTGCGTGATCGTGAGCCACGGCACGACATGCCGCCTGAGCCGCGGCGACGAGAAGGTCGAGCCGGGCGATTCCTGGATCTAATGCGTTCGGCCATGCCTCCAGAGCACAGGTCAGCAGCTGGTGCTGTTCGGCGTAGGCGCGAAATCCCTCGGCGACGGCCGCCGCCCGCACGAGCAGCGGCAGTGCCCGGTCTGGCCGTCCGGCGCCCAGCCAGTGGTATGCGGTGCCAGCGGCGTGGCGTTCGGCCGCGACTAGATTCGGCTGTCTATCCAGGGCATCGGCGTAGGCATGGTGCATCCGAATGCGTTCGCCCGGAAGGAGCGCGTCGACGGCGGCCTCCCGCACCAGTGCGTGCTGGAAGCCATATCCATCCTCAGATGTGATGAGGACATGCGCGTCCACAGCGACTCGCAACGCCGCCAGCAGCGCGTCCTCGGGCATGTCGGCTACTGAAGCCAGCAGCCGATGTGCCACAACCGGTCCACCCACGGCAATGAGCTGAACGACTTCCCGAACCGGCTGTGGTAGCTGCTCAAGGCGGTTCAGCAGCAAGTCACGAAGTGTGTCCGGCAGGCCGCCTGCCACACCGGCCAGTTCCGTTCGGGCCAACTGTTCAACGAAGAATGCGTTCCCACCGGATCGGCCGAATATCCTCGTCAGCAGCGCATCGGACGGCCGCTTGCCCGAGGTATTTTCGATCAGCTCTGCTGTCTCGGTACGAGAGAAACGGTCGAGCACCAGATGCCGAATGTTTCTGATCCGCTGCCATTCGGATAACAGCGGTCGCAACGGATGACCCCGAAAAACATCATCGGTCCGATAGGTGGCCACGATGAGCACCGGGACATTATCGAGGGAACGGGCCAGAGCGCCGACTAGCTTCAGGGTCTCCGGATCGGCGTCATGCACGTCCTCCAGGACAAACAACAAAGGCGCATCCGCGCTGAGCTGCTCAAACAGAATCATAAATCCATGGAACAGCGGCGTACTTGTGAGCACCTCCGGCTCAAGACGCTTGCCCGACCATTCCGGAAGCAGTAACTCAAAACCAAATCCTTCCGGAAACGTCCTGGCGGCGTCCTCGATACCGAGATCCCGGATCAGTCGGCGCAGCGCGGCGATGAACGGCGCCAACGGCAACGCCTGCGACCCCCGGGCCGTACAGGAACCAACAAGCACCCGCCACCCGCGACCCTGCAATATCGACGCCACATACTCCACCAGCCGGCTCTTGCCAACACCGGCCTCACCGCCGACCAGTACCACCTGGGGCTGTCCCGTCTCCGCAGCCGCTGCGACCTCTGTCAGCAGCGCGTACTCCTCGGCCCGGCCCACAAATGAAGAATCACGAAGAGGATGCACGGCTATAGCGCCGGCTGATTCGTCATACATGCCCGCCACGCTCCCGAGACTGATACGCACAACACTTGCCGGCGAAGCCCGCGACCTGGGACGGCCTTGCGGATCTCTTGGGAGTAGTCGCCAAGCCCGATGGCCGTCTGGGCGCGCAGCGAGGGCAGGGCGAACACATTCGCGTGCGCCACCCGCTCCCGGATGTTCTCGGCCCACTGGTCCCATGATCCATCAGAGGGCCTCAGCCCGAAGACCGTCCACATCTCGGTGATCTTCGGAAGGTCGTCCGGGAGTTCACCGGGATCTGCTTGCGCTTGCCGAATGCCTACACCACCTTGTCGATCGAGACCTCGTAGAGCAGACCGAAGGTATCAGAGGGGGCCGACATGGCCAGGTAGAGCGGCCCGGTAATTCCGGCTTTCCAAGAGCTGGTACGCCTTTGGATCCTTTCCAGGACTTCGACGGTCCCTACCCATGCGCCGTCGAGCGATCTCGATGCTCCCATGCGGTGTCATAGCTGAACACGAGCCCGGCGAGTACTTCAGTCCCGCCGACGAACCAACCTATGAGCTCGACTGCGGCCTGTTAATCCGGGAAAGCTCGTACATTGCACGGTTCATGCTTCAACGGGTTGCTCTCGAGATTTCGGGGACAACACGTAGGCATCCAGGATGGCTCGGGCCACTCGATCTTCTGGAGCGTTCGGGGGGCTTCTTCGTGGGCATAGAGCGTCTCCGCAGATGTAATAGGCGGACGCTTCAGCGCAGAGGCGTGAGGCAAGACCGTCAGCCTCGCCTCGGCTATCCATGAGCGTTTTCCCAGCTCAGGAACGGGAAAGTGGCAGGGGCGGGATCGAACCGCCGACCTTCCGCTTTCAGGAGTAGCAAAGGCGGATGCTGGGGATGCCGCCCGTAGATACGGGCCTGCCGGGGTGTGCCGATGGTTGCCGCCGGATGGGGGCGTTGTCGTCAACCGCGACGACGTTGTCCGAGGACAAGCGGACCCGGAGCGCAGCGGCCGGCGAGCCCCGAGTGCCTGGAGCCGCGCGACAGCGCTGTCGGCCTCGACTCGCTGCCTGATGCCGCTCATGCATGCGGACTCCGCTTGAGCCGCTTGGCGTCAGGTCTCCCGGAAGTACAAAGCGCGGGGGCTTGATCAGGCAGACCTGGCTGGCCATGCCGAGGAACTTGAAGTCCACAGTCGCGACGTCAGGGATTTTGAGGCGTTAAGCGGTAGCGATGACGATGGCGTCGACGTAGCCGAGCGGTGCGCTAACGAGCTGTTTGACGAGTCCGGCGGGGCGGCGGCGGTCTTCGCGCGTGGGCTCGATGATCTCGAATGCAGAGGTGACCATCGTCGCGTCGTCCAGGAAACGAGACTCCAGGACTGGGCCGCTGCGTACGTGGTTGCGGAGAAAATTGCATGTCTCGCCGAGGACCGGCTCGGGGG
This sequence comes from uncultured Thermomonosporaceae bacterium, assembly GCA_937891035.1. GTDB lineage: Bacteria > Actinomycetota > Actinomycetes > Streptosporangiales > Streptosporangiaceae > CALAED01. The sequence continues at coordinate 3,999 of CALAED010000810.1, forward strand.
ATAAGGAGTTTGCCGGGCCAGTCTGCGAGAAGCCGTACGCAGCGCGAATGATGGTGATCGCCGGGGTTGAACGAGGCGATCAGGGGACCGGAGTCACAGATCAGGGTGTTCGCGCGCTGTGTCGGACGGAGTCGATCGCCTCGACGATCTCTCTGTCGCGGTACGCCTCGGCCATCAGACCGCTGGCCAATGTATGGTTTCTGCAGGTCAGATATGGTGGGCAGGGGCGGGATCGAACCGCCGACCTTCCGCTTTTCAGTGAACGTAGCTTGCCACAGTGCGCAAGCGGCTGACCTGCCGAGACGTGCATGGGGACGGTCGTGAGTCGCCGGATTCGGCACGTATTCGGCACGATCAAGCCTCAGCGCACCTCTAACGAGATCAACTCGCGGTCCATCATGGTGTGCCTCGTGGGGCGCCGAACGGCCCCGAGCGACCCGTCGGCTCAATCCCCCCTCCCACGTCTTAATCTGGCGATCACCACCTGTCAGGTGTGGCCAGGACACGGCCCGGTCGCTGGAGATAGGGGCAGGGAATCCGCATAAAGACCTCACGCGCTTTTGCTGATGGGGTTCCTGTGCTGGTAGATGTGCCGGACGAGGTTAGGGCTGACGGGCGCCGCGCAACCTGCCACAGTGTCTTATGGACATCACTGCCCCGGAGCATCGACGCAGGTCACACGATTGCGCGGATTCTGCGGGGGAGCAGCGGAGATGGGGCGGCCGAGAGCGGCCAACATCTTGGGTGGCTCGGCGGACATCCTCCGGTTGGCCAGCGGCGGCAGAGAGGTCATAGTGGGAGATCTAGAGCGAGGGGAGCGGCTTATGATTACCACGTCTCTGACCGGTCGACTGCGCAACACCATGCTTCGCCAGTCTCACGGGCTGCTGCCGCTCTTCGAGGCAGTCGTGAACTCGATCCAATCGATTGACAGTACATATGACGATATGGATCAAGGGCGCATAGAGGTGCATATCATCCGCCACGGCCAAGAGGCCATAAATATGCGGGTGCCAGGCTACACGCCTCGCGAACCGATAACTGAGTTTAATGTTCGAGACAACGGTGCTGGATTCCATGCGGAAAACATGAAGTCCTTCGAGACGCTCGACAGTGAATACAAGTTAAGCTTGGGTGGGCGTGGTGTCGGTAGACTTCTGTGGCTAAAAGCCTTCCAACAAGTGGAAGTGACAAGCCTCTTCACAGAGGACAGTCAGCTAAGGCGTAGAAGCTTTCGCTTCACGGCATCTGATGGTGTCGTCGGCCTTGAACTAGAAGACGTCGACCATGGTGAACCTTCCACCGAAGTTCGCTTGGTTGGATACCAAAAATACTATCAACAGCAGTCTCCAAAGAAGGGCTCAACAATAGCGAGGGACCTTCTTGAACATTGCCTCTGGTATTTCGTTCGAGAGGGAGGCGCGCCGAAGATCTTCGTAATCGATAATGATGAGACCTTCGATCTGCAGCAACAGTTCGAGGATTATATGAGGGATTCCTCTAAAAGGGAAGAAGTCGCGGTAGGGGCCAAGAAATTTGACATCATCCACCTGAAGCTAAAGGCTGGCGCAAAATCCGTTCCAAGCCTTAATTGGTGCGCAGCGCATCGTGTCGTTATTGAGGAAAACATATCTGGTAAGATAGTAGGTCTCCATGCCTCTCTTTCTGACGATGGGGGAGAATTTACCTACGCAGGTTACCTGACATCGGACTTTCTGGATGAACATGTGCGTCCAGAAAGGACGGACTTCGATCTAGCGGAAACGCCCCAAACTCGCGACGAATCAGCCGATGTTCAGGAGGCTCTCGTGGATGAGGAGCCGTCCAGAGCTGAAATCCGTGACGCGATACTTCATCGAGTAGAGGAATACCTTAGCGATAGCCTGGCTGTAGCACGGGAGAGGGTGCGAGAAAAGGTTGAGGCATTCGTGAGTCACCAGGCTCCCCGCTATAGGCCAGTTCTCCGCCGAATCGATGAGAGGGGCCTACATCTTGACCCTAGCGTGAGTGAAAAGGAACTAGAGCTAGAACTACATAGGCAGTTCACAGACCTTGAAGCTGAAGTGTTGAAAGAAGGGCAAGAGGTCCTTGAGGAGACGGCCCTAGGGCACCTAGGTGACGACGATCTCGCGGAAGAGTACGCTCGAAGACTCGGCAAATACTTGGCAAAGGTTGAGGACGTTAAAAAGTCTGATCTTGCAGCCTACGTATCCCGGCGGAAGACCATTCTAGACTTGTTGGCCAAGGTGATCCAGCAAAACCCTGACGGCAAGTATTGCCGTGAGGACCTTATACACAACCTGATAATGCCCATGGGTACGACATCCGAAGACGATGTCCACCGGGTGAGTAACTTGTGGATCATCGACGAGCGTCTCACATTCCATAACTACCTAGCGTCCGACAAGACCCTGAGGTCCATGCCGATCACAGGCTCAAAGTCGACTAAGGAGCCGGATCTCCTAGCACTGCAACTGTGTGATACTCCCGTCCTCATCGCAGAGGGCAATAACTCTCCATGGGCCTCGTTGTCCATTATCGAGATCAAGCGGCCCATGCGGAACGACGCAGGTCCCGGAGAACAGAAGGATCCTATCGAGCAGTGTCTTCGTTATCTGAAGCGGGTCCGTGCAGGTGATATTAACACAGCACAAGGCCGACCAATACCGCACGCAGACAAGGTTCCCGGATTCTGCTATATAATCGCTGATCTTACGCCGACACTGGTGGATCGCTGTGAGATGTTTCGGTTGATACAGACCGACGATGGCATGGGCTACTTCGGATATCATGACAAGTTTAATGCGTACATTGAAGTGGTCTCTTTTGGTCGACTGCTAAACGTCGCCAATCAGCGCAACAGGGCATTCTTCGATGCCATCGGCCTTCCAGTGGTTTAGCGCTGGACCGCTCGTGCGAAGGGGAGACACCCCCATAGCACGGCCAAGCTGACTATGTCATCAAGCCGCTGGGACGAACTGCCGCGCTACCAAGGGACGAGGAACGACTTCGTTCCGGGTATCCCAAGGTGGCCGAGTACCTAGATAGGCAATCGCGCCAACAATGTCAATCTATCGCGACTTGGATATCGAAGGGGCGAGCCCGGAGGCATTCCGCGAGAGACTTCACAACTTCTAACGAAGGTGTTCCGAGAGTTGCGCAGCGATGGGATCACTGCGAATGATATTGCCTCAGATCTCGGCATCGGCTCTGATGAGGTAAACGATCACGTCTTTGGGCTTGTTCCTACCGTGCTCAATGGAGGAGGACAAAGCGGGCCAACACCACGTGCTCACCTCAAACTCGTTACTTGAGCATAGGACCGGCCCCGGCCCCGTGAGCCGCCTCGGGTCGAATATCGTCTAGCAATGGGGGGGCGTCTGCCGCGTCGCTCAGCATCGCGACATGCTAAGACCTGGACGGCTCGTGTGGAAGTGCGAGAAACTTCACAGCATGGCCAAGCTGTCCATGACATCACGCCGATGGGACGAACTCACTGTGCTGCTGGAGGATGTGCCGAGACTTCAGTCCACATACCCGAAGGTAGCCGAGTACCTGGAGATGGCGGCACGGCTGGCGGGAACCGGTGACGATCAAGCCGACGCACATTTTGACCTGCGGCTCGTGCACTACATGACCGGCGGCAGTGCCGTGAGCTCAAATCCGTATTGGGACATCGTTGAACCGTTCGTGGTTGAGTATGATGGCCGGCGTGTAGTGAATGGTGGCCGGGCGAAAGGAAGCGCGCGACTCGCCTTTGCACAGATGCTCTTGCAGGCGACCTACGCGTATGCGATACCTGCCCCACAAACCATCGAATGGATGGCGGATTTCTGTTTGGATATCCCGATCGTGGAGCTTGGAGCCGGACGGGGCTATTGGGCGGCGCAGTTGGCTCACTCGGGGCTGACTGTTGAGGCATACGACTCGGAGCCGCCAGACAAGACCCAGAACCCCTCATTCCCCGGAGTGATCGGCCAGGCCGACGTCTGGCACCCTGTCGGAAATCTGACTGAGTTCGCGACTCGTGCCCGGCCGGCGGATTACACTCTGTTCCTTTGCTGGCCGCCTGGCTGGGGAGACACGATGTCGTCTGAGGCGCTCACGCTGTTCGAGGACGCCGGAGGCGAGCGACTCGTCTACATCGGAGAGCCGAAGGGTCGGAAGACGGGCAACGATGCCTTCTTTGACGCCCTATCCAGCCGCTGGAAACTGGAATCAGTAGATCCGCACTTCGTCTCGTGGTGGACAGAAGCGGACATTGCGCAGGGCTGGATTAGGAACTCAAGCCGCGCATAACGAAGGGGCGCCGCCTGTGGCCGGCACCCCTTCGTTTATGAACCTCTATTTGAGGGCCATGCGGAACACGAACGCGTCGTAGCGATCCCGGGGGTACGACACGTCGGAAATCATGATGAGTCGGTTGTCAGCGGAGAGGAACCGTTGATGAACCGTCTTGACGAGATCGCCGGGTATTATCCGCAGCCAAGCCGCATGCGTTGCCGTCGGCAGCTGGTCGGAAATCGTCTCCTCCAGGAAAGCGGCCCCCGATATGTCGGTGACGTCCAATGGATGGTAGGTGTCGGAGATCGAGATTGGCCGCCCATCCTCGGCAGCTCGGGTGATGACGTGATTGATCTCCTCCCCTACCGGGACACCGAGAGCCTCCGCGAGTTCGCTTGTGGCAGGGATCTGCTCAGTCTCACGTTCTACATGGATCTGTTGATCGGACTCGTTCTGGAACGATCGCTCAGCGCTCTCCAACTGGCGTTCAGGAGACACGCGAACGAGGTTGGGACGGTCGGCAACGAAGATCCCTCGCCGTCGTACAGATCGAACAAGCCCCTGACTCTGGAGGAGTTCGAGGGCCTTCCGAACCACGATGTCCGACACCCCATTCTGCTGGGCGATCTCGGTGTAACTCGGTAGCTGCATGCCAGGTGGGAGCTCCCCACCGCGAATACGTCGGGCGTACTCGCCTGCGATGCGGACGTAGGCCGGCTCTGCCACTGCGTGATCCCTTCGGGCGCTCTGCGACGGCACCTCACCAGCGTATACGCATCATCGTATACCTAGGGCTTGTGCGTATACGAAGTTACGTATACGCTGCATCCAGTGACCCACTCCACATGGTTCGGAGGTGGCCCCTTGAGGTTCCACGATGCGTTTGTCTGGTCGGTTGGGGACGTGGCGGATGAGTGTCTGGGTGGTGCGCTGTGCCTGTTTGATCCGGAGCTGCATGACGGCCCGGCCCGGATCGAAGCGCCCGATGAGCGGGCCGCGCGTATCGAGGTGGCGCGGCAGGTGTGCGCGTCCTGCCCGACGCTTGACGGTTGCCTGGTCTACGCGCTGACCGCCTGCCCCGTTTCCGGGGTGTGGGCTGGGCACACCGCCGAAGAACTTGCCGACCTCGCGGCTGCTGAGTCGTCGTCGTTGGGGGAGGTGGCGTGAATGCTCCCCGCTGACCCCGCCGGCCGCGATGACCGCCGTTGGCTGATCGACACCCTGACCCGTATCTCGCTGCGGTATGGCCGCGCGGTGCACGCACTGTCGTTAATCCCTGGGCCGCTGGCGTTGGCCAACCTGTACCAAGACCCGGACGCCGCCGATGTGCAAGACGCGGCTGAGGCCATCGACGCGGCCATCACCACGGCGATCAGCGAACTGATCTGGATCGAGTACTACACCCACCCGCTCATCAACCCGAGCGCGCGGCCGGGTCTGCATGGGCACGGACCCGACGATTTGACCGGCGGTCTATCAGACCCGGTCTTCGACTCCGAAGACCCCGGCGGCACCCACCACCAAGCAAGCCCGCCGGGGTCACTCCGAAAGGAGCACCACCCATCATGACTGTTCTTCTCGCTGTATGTGCCCTGGCTGGGGTGTTGGTGTGGCTGGCTGCCTCACCGGCCCGGCTGGCCGCTATCGCTATCGCGGTGGCGGTGGCGTATCCGTCCC
>CALAED010000811.1 GCA_937891035.1 uncultured Thermomonosporaceae bacterium
AGACACCCTGGAGCCTGACCCCGTTCACCGGCTCGCGCCGCCCGCCGGGGAATGGGAGGGTCCGGTTCAGTCCGGCCCTCATCGGTCGCTCACCTGCGCGGCGCCGCCGGCCCTGAGCACCTCGTTGAGCGGACCGAGGTCGTAGATGCCGTCCAGGTCCACGGGTTCGAGCAGGCCGATCTCCTGGGCGTGCCGGGCCCCCACGCGAAGCGATGCGGCGATCGGGTCATTGGTGAAGGTCACGTTCTCGAACGCGGCGGCGAGCACGTCCGGCTCGAGCGACTTGCCGGTGAGCGCCTTCAGCGCGTCGTCGGCGGTCCGCGCGGCGTCGGCCGGGTTGTCGTTGATGTGGGCGTTGGACTCGACCGATGCCGCGAGCAGCTTTTTCACCAGGTCCGGGTGCTCGCGCATGAACTCGGTACGGACGACGAGGTCGGTGACCACGAACCTGCCGCCCGGCCAGAGGGTCTTCTCGTCGACGAGCTTGATGCCCTTGCCTTCGATGAGCAGCCGGGAGGCGTACGGCTCCGGCACCCAGGCGCCGTCGATCGTGCCCTGCTCGAAGGTCTGCACGGTCTGGGCGTTGTCCTGGGGCAGGATGTTGACCTCGCCGCCGCCCTCCTTTGTGGTCTCGAACCCCCGCTGCTTGAGCCAGGAGCGCAGCGCCACGTCCTGGGTGTTGCCCAGCTGGGGGGTCGCGATCTTTTTGCCCCTGAGGTCGTTCACGCTCTTGATGGACGGCTTCACGATGAGGGCGGCGCCTCCGGATGCGGCGCCGGCAATGATCTTGATTGCCTTGCCGTGCGATTTCGCCCACGCGTTGATCGACGGGTTGGGACCGACGTACGAGGCGTCGACCGCGCCGGAGAAGATCGCCTCGACCGCCGCCGGGCCGGCGTTGAAGGTGGCGGTCCTGAGTTTGACGCCGCTGCCGAGGTGCTTGGAGAACAGGCCCTTTCGCACCCCGACGAGAGCGGTGGCGTGCGTGATGTTCGGGAAGTAGCCGAGCGTGACCGTCGTGCCGTCGCCCGATCGCGACGTCGATGAGTCGCCGGCGCCACCGCAGGCCGCGAGCACCCCCGCGCCGGCCAGAGTGACCATCGCCATGATGGCGGACCGCGCTTTCATCGCGTCACTTCCCCTCGACTCCCTCGATGATCCGTATTTCCGAGTATTCCTATAATTTAGGTAGGTTGAACTCGTATAGTGGACAATACCGTCCTCAGGTCGGTCAACGTCCCGCGAGGAACGGTTCAGTAACAGGGGCGAAATCCGGCCCGGCGTGCCAGTTCGGCCCACGCCGCCGGGGCTACTACGCTCGGGACGGACCACCAAGTCGATCTGAGCCAGATCCCAAGGAGCCCCTCGTGTCGTCGATCGATGCCGTAGTCGCCAGGGAGATCCTCGATTCCCGCGGCAATCCCACCGTCGAGGTCGATGTACTGCTCGACGACGGCAGCGAAGGGCGTGCGGCCGTGCCGAGCGGGGCGTCCACCGGGCAGTTCGAGGCGGTCGAGCTGCGCGACGGTGCGGAGCGCTACGGCGGCAAGGGCGTACAAAAGGCCGTCACCGCGGTCGAGGACGACATCGCCCCGGCCATCGTCGGCTACGACGCCGCCGACCAGCGGTTGATCGACCAGGCTTTGATCGACCTGGACGGCACGCCGGGCAAGTCGCGGCTCGGTGCGAACGCCATCCTCGGCGTCAGCCTGGCCGTGGCGCACGCCGCCGCCGAGTCGGCCGGGCTGCCGTTGTTCCGGTACGTCGGCGGGCCCAACGCCCATCTCCTGCCGGTGCCGATGATGAACATCCTCAACGGCGGCGCACACGCCGACTCCAACGTCGACATCCAAGAGTTCATGATCGCGCCGATCGGCGCGCCCACGTTCGGCGATGCGGTGCGCTGGGGCGCCGAGGTCTACCACGCGCTCAAGTCCGTGCTCAAGGCCAAGAGCCTGTCCACCGGCCTCGGCGACGAGGGCGGCTTCGCTCCCGACCTGCCCAGCAACCGCCACGCGCTCGACCTCATCATCGAAGCGATCGGCGCGGCCGGCTTCACCCCGGGCCGCGACATCGCGCTGGCCCTCGACGCGGCGGCCACCGAGTTCTACTCCAGCGGTTCGTATGAATTCGAAGGCGCGAAGCGGTCGGCCGACGACATGACGGCCTACTACCGCGACCTGATCGGCGCCTACCCGCTCGTCTCGCTCGAAGATCCGCTGGCCGAGGAGGACTGGGATGGGTGGCGAGCGCTGACCGAGGCGCTCGGCGGCGGCGTGCAGATCGTCGGCGACGACCTGTTCGTCACCAACATCGAGCGGCTGGGGCGCGGCATCGAAACCGGCACGGCCAACTCGCTGCTGGTCAAAGTCAACCAGATCGGCACGCTCACCGAGACGCTCGAGGCGGTCGCGCTCGCGCACCGCAGTGCCTACACGTGCATGGTGAGCCACCGGTCCGGTGAGACCGAGGACGCCACGATCGCCGACCTGGTGGTGGCGACCAACTCCGGGCAGATCAAGACGGGTGCCCCCGCGCGCAGCGACCGCGTCGCGAAGTACAACCAGCTCCTGCGCATCGAGGAGCTACTCGACGACGCCGCCCGCTACGCGGGAGCCGGGGCGTTCCCCAGATTCCGCCGAGACGGGTGACCGGGCGTTCGATGGCCGGTACCGACGCCCCCCGTACGGCCACCGCGGCGGACGCCGCCGCGGGGGGCCGGTCCCGCGCTCACCTGACCAGCCGGGCCGCCATCTTGGCGGTCGTGGTGTGCGCGATCGCGCTGAGTCTCGCCTATCCCATCAGGGAATACATCGCCCAGCGCCGCGAGATCGCCGCGCTGCGCGAGCAACAGCAGACGGCGCAGCGACAGGTCGAGCAGCTCGCGCGGCACAAGCAGCGGCTCGGCGATGAGGCGTACATCAAACGAGAGGCGCGCCGCCGCCTGCACTACTGCATGCCGGGTGAGAAGTGCTACGTCGTCCTCGACGGCAGCAAGCCGAGTGGGCCGGCCGCACGGCAGGGGCGGCCCCCGCACCCGCCGCCGTGGTACGTGACGCTGTGGCGATCGGTGGAAGCAGCCGACGAGGGGCGCTGAGCCGGGCGTGCCTGGTGTCTCGTCTCGTTCTTCGTGTCTCGATGGTGTGCCCATGATTCGTCCGATGGTGGGGGCTTGTGTTGCTTTCGTCCATGTATTCGCCCGATGTTCGTTAGCTTCCGTCCAAGACGGCGACGCCCGCGGGTACGGTCGTGGTACGGGGTCCCGGTGAGGTTGCGGTTTGGATCAGATGGAGCAGAGGGATCGGCCGGAGGCGATGGAGGAACGCGACAAGGCGGCCGTCGCCGCTCAACTGGGGCGGACGCCGCGGGCGGTACGAAGCGTCGCCCATCGATGCCGGTGCGGGTTGCCCGATGTGATCGAGACCGCACCGCGGCTGCCCGGCGGCACCCCGTTCCCCACCCTCTACTACCTGACCTGCCCCAAGGTCAATTCGGCGATCGGCACCCTCGAAGCAAGCGGGCTCATGCGGACGATGACGGCACGACTGGCGACCGACCCCGAACTGGCCGGGCGGTACCGTGCGGCCGACGCCGACTACCGCCGGCGCCGCGATGCCGCGGCCCACGCGGACAACGTCGAACCGCTGCCCGCCGACACGCAGACCGCCGGCGGGATGCCGGATCGGGTGAAATGCCTGCACGCGCTCGTGGCACACGAACTGGCCGTGCCGGGCGCGAACCCGTTCGGCCGGGAGGCGCTCGACCTGCTCCCCGAGTGGTGGCGGGACGGTCCGTGCGTGCGTCCGTTTTGCAACGATGGCCGGGAACAGATAGAGATGTCCACCGGGAGTGCGGCGTGGCCGGGAAGGTCGGGGGATGAGGAGGTTCCGTGGCGGTGACACGGGTCGCGGCGGTCGACTGTGGGACGAATTCGGTGCGGCTGCTCATCGCCGACGTCGGTGACCGCCTCATCGACCTGGAACGGCGGATGGAGATCGTCCGGCTGGGCCAGGGCGTGGATCAGACCGGCATGCTGGCTCCCGAGGCCCTCGACCGTACGTTTGGCGCGATGCGCGGCTACGCCAAGCTGATCGAGGCGCACCGGGCGGAGCGGGTGCGCGTCGTCGCCACCAGCGCTACCCGCGACGCCGCCAACCGCGCCGATTTCATTGGCGGGGTGATCGACATCTTCGGCGTCGAGCCGGAGATCATCACCGGGGACGATGAGGCCGCCTTGTCGTTCGCCGGCGCCACCAAGGAGTTCGCCGGCACGACCCGCGAGCTCGCCGCCCCGCGTCCGCCCAAGCCCTACCTGGTGGCCGACATCGGCGGCGGCTCCACCGAGTTCGTGTACGGCGGCGCCGAGATGGAGGCGGCCATGTCCGTCGACATCGGCTGCGTACGGATGACCGAGCGCCACCTGCGCGGCGACCCGCCCACACCCGAACAGATCGCCGCCGCGGTCGCCGACATCGACGCCGCGCTGGCCGCGGTGCGCGAAGCGGTGCCGGTCGACCAGGCGCGCACGCTGGTCGGCCTGGCCGGCTCCGTCACCACCGTGGCCGGTATCGCGCTCGGCCTGCCCGAGTACGACCCGGCTCGCATCCACCTGGCGCGCATCACCGGAGCGCAGGTCCACGACGTGACGCGCATGCTGCTGCACTCGACCCATGAGCAGCGCGCCGCGATCGGCGTCATGCACGCGGGGCGGGTGGACGTCATCGGCGCGGGTGCGCTGATCCTCGACCGGATCATCCGGGAGTACGGGTTCGGCGCCGTCGTGGCCAGCGAGCACGACATACTCGACGGGCTCGCCTGGTCGCTCTGTGCATAGATCAGCACGTCAGTTTGCCTGAGCAACGCTTTTGCCAACTGGTATCTTCCGTTTCCTGAATCTTTGCCGGCCGGTCGCTCGGCCGTTCACCATCGCATCACAGCAGAGGGGCCTTATGCGTGCGCTCATCACGGGGGGAGCGGGCTTCATCGGCTCGCGGTTGCGAGCAGCGCTGCTCGACGCGGGTCACGAAGCCATGGTCATCGACGATCTGCGGCTCGGTCATCCACAACCGGCCCCGCACGAGCGCCTGCGGGTGGTGATCGACAGTCTGGGCGGCGACGCCGCCGCCGACGCCGTCCGCGCCTTCGCTCCCGAAGCGGTCTTCCACCTGGCGGCGATCCACTACATCCCTTACACCGAAGCCCACCCGGAAGAGACGTGGCAGGTCAACGTCGACGGCACGGCATGGGTGCTCAAGCTTTGTGAGGACATCGCGCCGCGCGCCGTCGTGGCGTGCAGTTCGGCCGCGGTGTACGGCTTCAGCGACGCCCCGCTGCACGAGGACTCACCGTTCGCGCCGCGTGGCGTCTACGGCGAGACCAAGGTGGAGACCGAGCGGCTGCTCGGCTCGTTCGCCGCCGCGCACCCGGGTGCGCGGGTCGCGGCGGCGAGGTTGTTCAACGTCTACGGCCCGGGCGACCGCAACCCCCACCTCATGCCGGCGCTCATGGACCAGATCCGCCGCGGCGAGACGATCAAGGTGGGCAACACCTGGCCCAAGCGCGACTACGTGCACGTCAACGACGCCGCGGCCGCATTGCTCCGGCTGTCCGAGGGGCCACCCGGATACGCGGCGTACAACGTCGGCACCGGCATCGGCACGTCCGTCACCAGCCTCATCGACGACCTCGTGTCGGTCGCCGGGCTCTCGGGCCGGTCCGCCCAATGCGAGGTCGATTCGGCCCGCGTACGGGCCGATGACGGCCATCTCGTCAGCGACTCCTCGCGGATCATCGCCGACACCGGCTGGCGCCCGCGGGTGCGGCTGCGCGACGGCCTGGCCTGGCTCGTCGAGGACGTCGCGTGACGGCCGCCGACCGCCGGGCCCCTGCCGCCCGCTGGCGGCACGAGACCGTCGACGTACTCGGCGTACGGGTGAGCGCGGCGGACATGCCGCTGCTGCTGCGGCTGATGTCCGAGGCGGTCGCGTCCCGGCGCCAGCTCACGATCACTTTCGCCAACCCCAACTACGTCATGGCGGCCCAAAAGGACGAGCGGCTCCGTGAGCTCATGAACGCCTTCGACGTGAACCTCGCCGACGGGTGGGGGGTCGTCCTCGCCGCGCGGATCTTCGGCAAGCCGCTGCCGACGCGCATGGCCAACGACGACATCACCGACGGCATCTTCGGGCTGCCCGCGGAGAAGGGCTGGCGGGTGTATCTGTTCGGCTCGGCCCCGGGCGTGGCCGGCCAGGCCGCGCGCAACCTGGCCGAGTGGTATCCGGGGCTCGACGTCGTCGGCACCGAGCACGGATATTGGGACGTCGAGCGAGGTCACCCCGGCACGTTCGATCCCGCGGACGTCGATCGCATCGTCAAGGACATCAACGCCGCCAAGCCCGACATCTTGCACGTTGGCGTGCCCACGCCGCTGCAGCAGATCTTCGTCACCGAAAATCGCGACCGGCTCGACGTGCCGGTCATCATCACCGGCGGCTCTTACCTCGACCATCTGGCCGAACGCCGGCACTGGTTCCCGCCATGGGTGATCAAGCTCCGCTTGGGCTGGCTCTACCGGCTGTCGCGGGATCCGCGCCGTCTCTGGTACCGCTACACGGTCGAGCTCGGCGACTATCTGTTCCGGGTCGTCCGCTACCGCCTCACCCGCGGCAAGCAGCGCTAGCGCCGGCGCGACGTAGACTGCACTGGTCCAGGTGGCCGTGGAAGTCGACGACTGACACAGACCGAGACGGAGGCGTGCGCGTGTCGTACGTCAAACCCGGGACCGGCTGGCCGGACGATCCCGCCGGGCCCGGCACCCCGGTGGCGAACGGGCCGGGCGACGTACGCGACCTGGCCGCCGCCGCCCCGACCCTGGCCGAGTTGGCGGCGCGGCAGTCGGTCTGCCGGGCCTGCCCGCGCCTCGTCGAGTGGCGTGAACAGGTGGCCACCCTGCGGCGGCGGGCGTACGCGGAGGAGACGTACTGGGGCCGGCCCATCCCCGGCTGGGGCGACGAGCGGCCGCGCATCCTGATCGTCGGGCTGGCGCCGGCGGCGCACGGCGGCAACCGGACCGGCCGGATCTTCACGGGGGACCGCTCGGGCGACTGGCTGTTCGCGTCGCTGCACCGGGCCGGGCTGGCCGCGATCGCGACCAGCACGCACGCCGGGGACGGCCAGCGGCTGATCGGCGCCAGGGTGGTGGCCACCGTACGCTGCGCTCCGCCCGACAACAAGCCCACGCCGGCCGAGCGGGCGGCCTGCCTGCCATGGCTGGCTCGCGAGATCGCCGAGGTGGCGAGCAGCGTACGGACGATCGTCGCGCTCGGCGGGTATGCCTGGCAGGGTGTGTGGCCGGCCCTCAAACAGGGCGGTTACGGGCTGCCGCGGCCGCGCCCGGCGTTCGGGCACGGCGTCGAGGTCAAGCTCACCGCGCCCGGTGGACATCCGGTGCGCCTGCTCGGGTGCTATCACCCAAGTCAGCAGAACACCTTCACGGGCCGGGTGACCGCCGGCATGCTCGACGAGATCTTCATCAACGCGGCCCGATAGCGCTCACCGCCGGAATCCCGCGCCCGGCCGCGGGACAGGGCCGGGCCAGGCGGCCGCGCGCTACGCCTGACGCCCCCGTTTGGCCCTGACCCGCCCCCCCACCGGATCCGTGATGTGAGATGCGCTCGCCGGCCCAATGGTTCGACCGGTTTCGACGTGACTTGCGCCACCTTAGGAATTTCCCGGCGGTAGGCGATGCTGTGCCTGATGAGAGATTGTGAAAGGTTTCACAAGCAGGGGGGGTGAGGTGATGGATCTCATGGGTACGGCCACCGGCATGTCCCCACCGGAATCCACGCACGTGCTTATCGTTGGCGGCGGCTACGTCGGCATGTACACCGCGCTGCGGCTGCAACGGAAGCTGCGCCGCGACATCAACCGCGGGGACGTCGAGATCACCGTCGTCGATCCGCAGTCGTACATGACGTACCAGCCGTTCCTGCCCGAAGCGGCGGCGGGGAACCTCGAGCCCAGGCACGTGGTGGCGCCGCTGCGCCAGGTGCTGCCCAAGGTCCGGATACTGAACGGCCAGGTGATCGCCGTTGACCACGCCCGGCACCGGGTCTCCGTCCGGCTGGCGGGGGCGGAGCTGACCGAGGACGGCACGCGCGAGCTCGGCTATGACCTGCTAGTCATGGCGGCCGGCTCGATCTCGCGCACCCTGCCCATCCCGGGGCTGGCCGAGCGCGGCATCGGCTTCAAGACCGTGGCTGAGGCCATCTACCTGCGCAACCATGTGCTCGGCCAGCTGGACATCGCCGCCTCGACCGAAGACGAAGCGCTCAAGCGGCGCGCACTGACCTTTGTGTTCGTCGGGGGCGGATACGCCGGGGTCGAGGCGCTCGCGGAGCTGGAGGACATGGCGTGCGGCGCGCTGAAGTACTACCCCGGCCTGCGCAGCGAGGACATGCGCTGGGTGCTCGTCGAGGCCACCGACCACATCCTGCCCGAGGTCGGCCCCGACATGGGCAGGTGGACGGTTGAGGCACTGCGCCGCCGCCGCATCGAGGTCAAGCTCGATACGCTGCTCAAGTCGGCCGTGGACGGTCACATCGAGCTCAGCGACGGTGACTCCTTCGACGCCGGGACGCTGGTGTGGACGGCCGGGGTCAAGCCGCATCCGGTCGTACGGGCCGGCGATCTGCCGCTCGACGAAAAGGGGCGGCTCAAGGCGACGCCCGAGCTGACGCTAGAGGGTCTCGACGACGCGTTCGCGGCGGGCGACAACGCCGCCGTGCCCGACCTCACCCGGCCCGGTGAGCTCTGCACTCCCAACGCTCAGCACGCCGTCCGGCAGGCCAAGCGGCTCGCCGACAACATCGTCGCCACCTTGCGAGGCAGGCCGCTGCGACCGTATCGGCACGCCTACGCCGGATCGGTGGCCAGCCTGGGGCTCCATAAGGGCGTGGCACAGGTGTATGGAGTGAAGGTCCGTGGGCGACTCGCCTGGTTCCTCCACAGAACATATCATTTGTCAAGGATCCCTACATTTAACCGAAAAGTTCGGGTTCTCCTTGACTGGACGCTTGCCCTTTTCTTCCGCCGCGAAATCGTCTCTTTGGGGGCACTGCAGCGGCCGCGCGAGCAATTCGTGCTCGCCGCGAGTGAAGGCACTTCCGCCCGCACGGATCGCTCCCGACCTGATCGACAATAACGATCGTGGCCCGCGACCCAACCAATGATCGGCAACTCCTGACCGGTTGCTAGATCAAATTCGCTTCGTCGCGATCCGGTCTCGGTAGCCAAACATGACTTCCGGACTTTACCCTTGGGTGGGCACAATGACAGCGTTGGTTTACCAACAAGATCGAAACTCGCTTGTCATTGTTGCACGCCCCTGTAGCCCAACGGCAGAGGCGGGCCCCCTAAAAGGGCCTGACGTGTCGGTTCGAGTCCGACCGGGGGCACGAGGCCGGCCACCGGGATTGCCGCGTGGCCAAGGTCGCCTGTGCGGCAGCTGCGCGATGCGCGCGCCGCCATCCTCGCGACCGGCGTGGCGGCGCTGCCGCCGAATATGTAGTCCCCAGGAAGCGGGCCCGTGACCGGAGCGCGCTGCCTGTGCGGGCTCCGGTCACGGGCAGCCGCGGGCGCGGACCAGGAGGCGGACGCGGTATCCGTCGTGGCGTAGTTGCCGCGCCACCGGTGCTCCGAGCCGTCCGGTGCCGCCTATCACTAGCACGGTCGCTGTCACCCCGGATGATCCTCCGCGAGCAGTGCCTGGACCTCGTCGACCCACGTAATGCTGGCCGCCGTGGTGTGCAGGCCGTGCAGCGCGGTGAGCCGGCCCCACTGCGCAGCGGGCGTCGAGGCGGTAGCGAGTTTGTCCACGATGCCCTGGAGTTCATCGTGCTTGGTCTGCAACGCGCTGCGGTATGCGGCGAGCCGCTTCCCCAG
>CALAED010000812.1 GCA_937891035.1 uncultured Thermomonosporaceae bacterium
GTGTTCCAGTGTGACCCAAATCGGCGGCACCTCGTATATCAGCAACAGTTTCGCCGGTGAGACCTACGTCTCCGTAAAACATTCAACATCATTACGGGACAACCTTTAGGGTGCCCACCAGCCTGACCTGCGACGTCAGCATGGAAGAGGCTCGATAAGTAGACGGCGCTTGATATTCTAGCCCGCCTATCCCCTCCAAGGAGAGATATCTAAGTGAAGAAACTTCTAAGTGCTGCATCCGTGCTCGCGCTCATGGTCGGTATCACTATCGCCGCGCCGGCACCCGCCTACGCCGACACGGACCGGAGCGGGGCGGTACTGCTGACGATCCCGAACAGCAGTCCGTGCCGCGGTGGTCGCACCGTCCTGCAAGGGATGGTGGCGGGGCCGAGCGGCGCGCTTTACATCATTTTCTCGAAAGGGAGTGCCGGGGATCCGGCCCTGTCCCGATGGATGCGCGACGGATCGACCTGGGACAACACGAGCTGGACCTGCGCACAGGGGCCGGTGCCCATCGCCGAGCTCGGCCACGGCAACGACCTCGCCTACAACGCGAACTACCTGGGCCATGGCCCGGCCCTTATCGCCACTCAGGGGAGTCAGTCCGCTTTCCCGAGCGCCAAGGTGGGGATCGTGCACCTAAACTCCGACAGCTCCATCAACCCCAACGCCGACGAGGTCGCCCTGCCGACCGGAAACATCAGCGGCTTCTGCTACAGCGCGACGGCGGCCGACGGAGCCGGCAAATACGCCGCCCGGCGTTTGAACAAGCTGTGGACCCATGCCGGATCCGGCGCGCTGGCGAGCGGATGGACGCTGGTGAACAGCAATCTGACGACTCACGACAATCGTTCCGACCAGGGCATCGACTGTTCCGCCAACTACATCTGGAACACCAAGTCCATCAACGACTCCACTCCCGAAACCGGATGGAACTGGGTTTACCAGTACAACTGGTCCGGAAGCGATGTGGAAAGCGACATCGGCATTCCAGGTAACACCCTGATCGACGAGATCGAGGACATCTCCCACATCGGGAGCGACTTCTTCATCGGCATCAACCGCAACGACGGGCTCGCCGACACCGTGAACGTGTTCACTGAATAATCGCGTCGCCGACGTGATGTGCCCAGCTGTCGGCCCCCGACAGCCGGGCACACCCCCGTCTTCGCCGTTACTCCGATAGGTGCCACATGACTACGCAACAGGGCACCACCGACCGGCTCATCCAGAGGGCTAAGAGCGCGATGACGATGCCAGCTACCCCGACTATGGCGTTCTACCTGTCGAAGCCGTCTGGGCGAACGTCGACCTGGAGTACAGGCAGCAAGAGCGGCAGCACCTCGACAGCGTAGGGAACGTCCTCTGGGGCATTCAGGATGCAAGTAGCGAACGTTCACGGTGAGCATGGGGCATCGCAAACACGAGTGTTCATGCTGGCAAGGTGTTGCGGTCAGTCGACTAGGTAGTGGGCTTCGATGTAGGCGACGGTGGAGTCGTATGGCTCTCCTACCGGTTTCAACATGTACCGGCGGAAGACCGCGGCGGTGGCGCGGCGGACGCCTCGGTTGCGGGCGTCGGCGTTGTCCCATGTCCGGGCGAGGGTGCGGGTGACTACTTGGTCGATCTCTTCGGCCAGGTTCCTCTCAGTGATTGTGAGTCCGGGTGGTGCATGGTCGTGGATGATTCGCGACAAGACACCTACGTGGTCGTCATCGAGCACGACGATGGCTTCGTCGGGGTGTTTTTCGGCGTTCACGATGGCGCAGGCGATCCGGAGTGCCTCGGACAAGAAGTCCAGGGCGTCCTGGGAGTTCTGGATGATTTGGTCGCGTAGCAGTTTGATCCGCTCTGCGAGGGCGGTGTATTTCGCGGACCCGGGTTCGACGCCCTTTTCAAGGGCGGCCTTGATCTGGTCCAGAACCGGCCATGCCGCGCCGCCCGCACCCGCAGCCGCCGCTTCACATCCTCATCCAAACCTCTGATGCTGACCGCCGCCATCCCCATCACCTCCATCTGCTATCAATGCCAGCACTACCCCGCTCGTGCGCTCACCCAACCCACGCGACTCGCCGCGGGACTCGACAACGCCACCACCAGCAACGCCATCGCATGACCACCACGGCCGTGCAGCAGACACGAAGGAACCGAACCTGGCTGAGCGATCCCGGGCCGCGTGTGCTCGGTGTGCGCTCATCCGTCGCGATACGAACCGTCAGCACCCGGCATTACGCAGACGGCGCCATTTCGAGGAACGACGCCGGTCCTGTACGTCATGGCACGTGGCGGCACTGCAGGACACGGAGTAACCCTATTCTTGTAAAGTAGATAAACAAGAAGCTCCGGATTCCTTAGCACTTTTAATCCGCAACTTCGTTCGCTCAGGAGCGCCGCAAACGCTGCAGGTCACAGGTCACGTGAGAGGTTTTCGGTACCAGCAGTGTAGGTTGCGGCGAGATAATCTTGGAATTCAGCATGGCGGAATTGGTAGATCGGGCCCACGGATCTCAGCAAACCGAGCCGGTGCGCATCGAGAAATGGCATTTGTCGGCGCGGCAGCCGTCTCGACCGCGCCAAACGGATGGTGGCCACCATGTAAGACCACCAGGCACGATGGTCGCCGCCTACAACCCCCGTGGTGAGTCCACACAACAATCCGAAAACGATCCCTGTGGCCGACTGGCCGATGACCCCACCGCGGAGTGGACTACCCAGGTGGCCCTGAACGTCATGATGGATCTGCAGGACGCCGATGCCGCGCTCGGGTCCCTGTCAGGTTTAATGAATCCTGTACGGATGCGGTGCGACATCACTTCGCGGGCCACGCTGCCCATCCTGATCCTGTACGCGGTTGGCCGGCGCCAGCTCCTCAGTGGCCTCACCGCCGGGTTCAGCAAGTAACATCTCCGCCTCGCCTGGCGGCAAGTCGGGCAGCGGCCGTTCACGATCGATTGGGCGGGTGGGCTCGAATATTCGGTCAGCGTCTGACGTGCGCGTTCACCAGGGACGATGATTGGCCGCCTACACGGAAGGGCCCGGTCAATCAACGTCGAACAACGCGGTGTCTCGGCCAATCAATCTGGGCGGCGGCAGCCGACGTGGGCGTGCCGACGCCAGCGTCAAGCACGTGGGTATGGGCGGGCGGAAACCAGCTGATCTTCGAGGTGGCGACCACCAGAGATCCTGCTCGCTCCACCGCTCGTCGCATCACCGGTCCGATGGGTAACGTTCCCGGCGGACCGTTGCCTTCCTGCCCTTGATCGTGCTGCCCCGCAGGGCCGCGATCACATGGTCGGCAGCGGATTCGGGCACCTCTACCAGGGAGAAACGATCGGCGATCTGGATCGCGCCGATGTCACGGCCGCTCAGCCCCGATTCGCCGGCTATGGCGCCGACCAGATCCTGCGGCCGAATGCCGGCGCCGCGCCCGAGGCTGAAGAACAGACGCGCCATGCCGCTGGGCGATGACCTACCGCGCCGGGGAGGACGCCCGCCTCGGCGCGACCGTGGCGGCTGCTCGAGCCTGGGGGTGATCTGCGGGATCTCCTCCTCGTCGGTCACGGCTCCGCTGGACTCATACGCCAGCTTCACCGCGGCCAACGCCAGCTCCATGACATCGAATTCCTCGGCGAGCGGCTCGGCCACGACCCGGAAGTGGTCCAGGTCGTCTTCCATAAGGCTCTCCTCCAGCGCGGCGCGGAGCATCTCCAGACGCCGGGTGCGCAGGTCGGCGACCGTGGGCACCTGCTGCACCGGGATCTGCTGGTTGGTCGCCCGCTCAATCGCCTTGATCATCCGGTGCTCGCGCGGCTCCGCCAACGTGATGGCCACGCCCTCGCGGCCCGCTCGGCCTACCCTGCCCACCCGGTGCACGTAGGTGTCGGGCGCGGAGGGGGCGTTGTAGTTGACGACGTGGGTGAGCTGCTCGATGTCGAGCCCGCGCGCGGCCACATCGGTGGCGATGAGCAGCTCGGCCGTCCCGCTGCGCAGCCGTCCCATGACTCGGTCGCGCTGCTCTTGGCTCATGCCGCCGTGCAGCGCCTCGGCCCGGTAGCCGCGTCCGTTGAGGATCTCGGTGAGCTCGTCGACCTCATTGCGGGTACGGCAGAAGACAATTGCGGCCGCAGGCGCCTCCACATCCAGCACCCGTCCGAGCGCCGCCGCCTTGTGGGGACGGGCGACCATGTACGCGCTCTGCCGCACCAGCGGTGCCTCCCCCGGGGGCGCCGCTTCGCGGCCCATCTGGATCCGTACTGGATCGCGCAAATGGCGGCCCGCGAGTCCTTCGATGCGCGGAGGCAACGTCGCCGAGAACAGCACTGTCTGGCGCTCCCCGGGGGTCGCTTGGAGGATCACCTCGATGTCTTCGATGAACCCCATGTCGAGCATTTCGTCGGCCTCGTCCAGCACGACCGCCTCCACGTCTTCCAGGTGGAGCGACTCCCGGGCGAGATGGTCCAGCGCCCGCCCAGGCGTGGCGACCACGACGTCGACCCCTCTCCTGAGCGCCTGCAACTGCCGGCCGATCGGCTGCCCGCCGTAGATGGGCAGCACGCGGACGCCAAGCTCGCGGCCATAGCGGTGGAACGCCTGCGAGACCTGCATGGCCAGCTCACGCGTGGGAACCAGTACCAGGGCCGCCGGGCCGACGCCTCGATCGCCGTCGGGCATCCGCTGCAGCACCGGCAGCGCGAACGCCGCCGTCTTCCCGGTCCCCGTGGCGGCCTGTCCCATCAGGTCACGCCGCTGCAACAACAGCGGGATCGCCTCACGCTGAATGGGCGTCGGCTCCTCATAGCCCAAACCGGACAGCGCCTGCAGCAACTCCGGTCGCAACCCAAGATCGGCGAAGCCCGACACAGCACCATCCGTGCTCAACACCATCCGCGGCGTCCCCTCCGCCATGAGCCCTAACCGGCCTAACCACCAAACGCCCCAGAAACACTAGTGCGAACGCGGCCCCGCCCGGAGGTATTGAGCGGCGGAGCACTTGGTTCGGGGGGTCCGGGATCCGCAGGTGCCGGAGAAGGCGGCCAGGCGGTCGTACTCAGGGTATCCGCCGGCCTCTGGAGAGAAGCACGCCGGCCGCCTGGCCATCAACGCCGCACAGGCGATGAACCGGGAGTTGCTCGGCCTTGACCTGTCCGAGCCGTTCTACTTCTAATACGCGGCCCTGCCGTTCGTGCTGGCAGGGCTGCTCATCGCCTGGCGCGTTACACGCTCGCCGTTCGGCCGGGTGCTAGTGTCCATCCGCACCAACCCGGCCCGCGCACGCGCCCTCGGCTACCGCGTCGACCGATACAAGCTCCTGGCCTTCGTCCTGCCCGCCGCGCTCTCCGGGCTGGCCGGGGCGTGTGCGCCGCCGGCCACGGCTTCGCCTCGCTCGAGGGGATCTACTGGACCACCTCCGGGCAGGTCGTGATGATGGTAATCCTCGGAGGCATTGGCATGCTGTGGGGCGGCGCGATCGGCGCGGCACGGGTCGTCCAGCTCCAGGACTTCCTAGCCACCGCCGGGTTTGAGGAGGCCGGGATCGTCACGGGCTCGATCGTCATCGTGCTCGTGCTGCTGTTCCGCCGGGACATGTGGGGAACGGCCCGCCACCTGTTGGCCTCCCGGCGCACGGCCGCTCCGTCCGGCGACGCGGCCTTCGAAGCCAAGAAGCGCGTCGATACCCCGGCTGATCGTGCCGCGGCGGGTGTCGTAGTCGAGCACCGGGCCGAGCGTCGCGCGCAGAAAACCGCCGGCTTCGCGGTCCGCGCCTATCAGGAGGCCGATGAACCCCGGCTCGCCGACGTCCGCACCCTGGTCCCGGCGGGTGGGGCCCCGCCTACCAGGTGAGGCTCTGGCCATGGCGGGTCTGCTGCTTTCAGAGAGGGCTCCGGCTTCACCGAGGCCATGCTCCGCGACTTGGCCGCGATGCTCGCGCCGCGGGCCCGCGGGACCAGTCCGTTCGAGACCGCCGTCCCTGTGAGGTGACGCGCGACGCCCACTGGATCGAGCCCGAACTCCGTCGGCGAGTGGACCCCCGACGGCGATCTCCGTATCCTGCCTGGCCGCGGCCTGCGCCCCTGAAGGACAGGCTCCAGACGTACATCCAAAGAGGTAACCCGACGGAACGCCGCGCGAGTCCGAGGCCGGCGCTACGGAAGTCGCTCAGGTCCAGCTCGCACGGGCCGCGCGGCGCGGACCAGAGCCGCTCGTAGGAGGCGATGAAGCAGTTGAGCCTCGTCGCCGGCGCGGACACCAACTCGCCGCCAGGAATCGTTCATCAATCGTTCACGATCATCAAACACCGGCCATGGGCCGGGCGGTCAACCGTGAGGGGCGGCGGAATGGGCGCCAACGTGGGTACCGGTCCCGGGGAGATCACGCCGGACGGCCGCGCGGTCGAGTTCTACGCGCTGCTGCCCGCCATGGGCGAGGCGCCGATCGTGCACTCCGTCGTCCCCGAGGGCGGCTCGATACTCGAGCTGGGCTGCGGAACCGGCCGGATCCTGCGGCCGCTGAGCGAGCTGGGGCATCCCGTACTCGGCGCGGACGAGTCCCCGGCGATGCTCGCCCGCGCCGCCGACCTGCCCACCGTCTGCTCGCCCATCGAGACGCTGCGGCTGGACCGGGTGTTCGACGCGGTTCTCGTGGCCAGCACGATGATCAACACCGAGCCGGCCCAGCGGCGCGCGTTCCTCGCCACATGCGGCAGCCACGTCGGCCGCAGCGGCGTCGTCGCGGCGAACTGGCGGCACGCATGCGCAGGTCGGCCAGTGCGGGCAGGCCGCGCACAGCGCGTCGAGTTGAGCCTGTTCGTCGATTTCGAGGTTGGCGGGGTTGCATAGGAACCAGCCGGTGGCTTGCCGCACCGTTGGTGGCCGTGGCGGAGCCGGCGTGGGAGTGTGACTGGTCCGCCAGGGTCGGAGGTATTAGCGGACGCTGGTACGCCACCGCGATAGCCGAGGCGGCGTAGTTCTTTGCTGGTTGCCGTGGTAGCGCTGTTGGGAGGCGGCGTTATGGGCGGGCTTGGTGGCGGCTGATCTGGGCATTGAGTTCAGCGCCGAGTAGGACGGCGAGTGCGGTTACGTACAGAAACAGCAGGGCCGCGACCGGCGCCGCCAAGACACCGTAGACGGGGTTGTGCGCGATGGCGGTGGACAGCGAGAATCGCAACAGGAAGCTCCCGGTGAGCCAGAGCAGCATGGCGACGACGGCGCCTGGCAGGTCACGGCTCCAACGGCCGCGCACGGGCACCGCCAGGTGGTAGAGGGTGACCAGCAGCGCGGTGCAGACGATGATGAGGATTGGCCAGTAGCCGTAGCGCATCAACGGCGCGATGGTTCCGTGAATCTCCTGCGGGGTGACCGCGAGAATCCAATCCGGGACGACGACCAGCAGTGGCAGCACGACCACTCCGGTGATCAGCGCACCGAGATAGAGGCAGAACGCCAGCACCCGGGCGCGGACAGCGGAGCGTTCGTGGCGCATCCCGTAGGCGATGGTGATGGTGTTGACATAGGTGCTCATCGCAGCCGAACCCGTCCACAAGGCCAGCAGGAACCCGACGGAGATGATCCCACCGCGGCCATGCCGCAACACCTCTGCGAGCACCGGCTGAGCGACGCCGTCGACGGCAGACGGCGCGAGAACGTGCTCGGCGGCGGAACGGATCCGGCCCTCGACGGCGGCGACGACGTTACCGCCGAACAGCGGCGTCAGGTAGCCGATGGCCGCGACCAAAACCAACAGCAGCGGGGTGAGTGACAGCAGCGCCCAGAACGCGGCCTCCGCCGACAACCCCAGAACTCGGTCGGCCCACGACTGCGCAACGGTACGGCGGACGAGCGGCCAAACACGCCCTGGCAATACTCCTACACCGGCGACCAGACGTGACGGCTTTCCCACGGCCCTACGGACAGCGCTCACCAGCATTCCCCGGCTCCCGGCCCGGTCAACGCCAAGCCAGCGCCGTGACCAAGCAGCCCATGGACCTGGCGGCCACGACTCGAGCGGATGCGATCCGCCCGGCATGCGGACGAGACCGACCGCCGGCCGACGCCTCTCAGCCGCCGACGCCCTGATCCGCGCATACAGACCCTCTTCATGACGTACTGGTGCCCCGGTCTGCCCGGCTTAGCCCATCTTTCATTCCGAAGGGTGCGTTCACGAGAGGACCACCGCATAGCCCAGTACGCCTATATCGCTCAATGTTCTGACAACAACTTATGGGGCCTTATTATCCCGATTCCAATCGGTGACCTGCGGATTCCTCAGCGGGATCATGTGGTGGTTGGGCAGGCTTGACGGCCTTGGTGTGGTCCCTGCTGTACGACATGACCCATGACACCCCGGGCATGGGACGCAAAGTTCACCGACGCCTTCGATGCCGTATCCACCGCCGCCGGCATCAAGGTGTTGCGCACCCCAGGCCAAGCCCCCGCCAACGCCTACGCCGAACGGTGGGTCCTAACCGTCCGCAAAACGCGGACGTCCGGGTGCTGCCCCCGCGGACCCTCGCGATCAGCCGGCATGATCAACGAATACCGCAACGCCGCATACCGATCACCACATTCAGATCGACGCGAACCACCAGGTCATAGCACCAAACCCGAAATTGAAGCCCCCCACGCGCGAAGGCGGAAAGAGCCGGTACTTCACCTTGCCCAGGAACTGAACCGC
Organism: uncultured Thermomonosporaceae bacterium; assembly: GCA_937891035.1. Lineage (GTDB taxonomy): Bacteria > Actinomycetota > Actinomycetes > Streptosporangiales > Streptosporangiaceae > CALAED01. Next base: position 8,671 of record CALAED010000812.1, read on the forward strand.
TGCGATCCAGCGCTCGTATTGGATCTTCGAAGCGTTCGTCCACTAACTTCGACATAGCCTCAAGACCGCCCGAACATTAAGGACGCAACGCGATGGAGATCCACCACTTCACGTTTGGGGCACTCACTCCCGGGCTCGCGTACATGATGTCGTGTGCCGGCTCGTTACTCGGACTGCTGTGCACGACGCGCGCGCAGGTGCTCACCGGCCGGTCCCGGATCCAATGGCTGATGGCCGGTGCGCTCGCGATCGGCGGAACCGGGATCTGGGTGATGCACTTCATCGGGATGCTCGGATTCAGCGTGCCGTCCACCACCATCCGTTATGACATACCGCTCACCCTGTTCAGCGCGATGATCGCGATCGTGGCCGCCGGCATCGGCCTGTACATCGCTGGTGCCCGCAGCGTGTCGGCAGGAAGATTGCTGTTCGGCGGGTTACTCACGGGGCTCGGCGTGGCCGGCATGCACTACACGGGCATAGCCGCGATGAACATGAACGCGGTCATCAGCTACGACCCCGCGGTCGTCATGGCCTCGATCGGGATCGCGATCGTCGCGGCGACCGCGGCGCTGTGGGGCGCGCTGCACCTGCGCAATACGTGGGCCACCATAGGCGCCGCTCTCATCATGGGCGTCGCCGTGAGCGCCATGCACTACACCGGCATGTTCGCGATGCACGTAGCGGGAGTAGAGGGATTGGAGGCGAGCACGGTCCCCTCAGGCGCCCAGCCACTGGCGTTCCTCGTACCGATCATTCTCGGGCTGAGCCTTAGCACGATATGTCTGCTGACCACCCTGGCCGTCGCCCCCACTCCGCAAGAGATGCAGCGCGAGGCACAGCTCATGGAACAACTCAGCCGGAGGAACGCCAGCAGATCCCTCCGGCTGAACTCTCAACCACCGCCGCCCATACGGCGCCAGAATCCCCATCCGTGACAGCCGCCGCCCAGGCCGAATCGAGTAGAGAGAGACCTCACTTCACCCTCAGCCTGCTCGTGTCGGGCCGCCGCATGTTTGCGCGAGGTTCAGGCCGACCACTTGCTCTAACCGCAGGTGGCCGCTTTCACCTGGACAGAGAGCTTACTGGCTTCGCGACCGCACCCCCGTACGTGTGCTCGGTGTGTGCTCGCATACCGCCGCCCCGGCCGCATGCTCCGACGTGGGCTCACTCATCGGTCCGGGTGATCCAAGCCCGCTTCGGCCGCAGATGATCCACCCCGATCTCCCG
>CALAED010000813.1 GCA_937891035.1 uncultured Thermomonosporaceae bacterium
CAATCCCGATTCTCCCAGCTCAAAGGCACTTTTCTCATGTAAACGATCAGGTCGAAAGCCGCTCCCGCGAAAGCGCGAGGTTAGCCGCTCCCGCTCCCAGCCGTCTCGGCTCGCCCCGTCGTCGATCAGCGTCATCAACGCGTGCGCCTGCTTACGGTGATCCCAGCCAGCCCACCCCAGCAGCAGCAGCGACCCATCCCCGTCCGGGCTAGCGTGCGGATAGGAGATGAATGAACAGCGAAAAGATGCTGGCGCTGGAGAACTTCGCTAAGTGGCTGCACAACCTCGACCCGCTGCGTGAGCACGGGCTGGGACGGGCTCGCACGCCGCGGCCTGAACCGGTCGCCGGCGCCTGGGCATGGGCGTTGGGGGTAACGGTGTGGCACTGTCGGGATTTGACGCGTTTACCAAAGATCCCGGGTAGGTGTCATGCGCAGAAGGATGCCCCGACTCCGCCGGATGCTCGTGCCGCCGGCCATCGCGGTCGGCTTAGTCTCGTCGCTCGGCGCGACGCAATGCGCCGCCGATCCGCCGGGGACGTCGAGCGGCTCGACCGCCAAAAAGGCGACGGGCACGGTCGTCCGATGTGACGGCACGCGCTCGTGCGAAGTCATCTTCCGCCGGGCCACGACCAAGCGCTACCTCGACCGCCTGCGCGACAAGGCCCCGCCCACCGTCCTCGCGACCGCGACCACCGAAGCGGCCTGCCTGTTGGTCACCCACACGATCACGGGGCACGTGGTCTGCGCGGTCGGTACCAAGCTGGTGACAAAGCGACTCACCGCGACGCTGCGACGCGCCGCCGCCTCGAAGGAGTGCCTGACCGTCCGCATCCAGCGGCCGAACGGAGCCGGCACCTGGCGGCCGATCTCCTATGACACCACGGGCGGACGCGACTGCGCCGACTGAGGCGGGCTGTCGGCGTCGAGCGCTGGTGGCCATTCGGTCCGTCCCGGGCACAGATCGGCCCCGGACGCCGGTCCGGGGCCGATCTGCCGACGCGGGCCTGTGCTTACAGCTTGGCCCACAGGTCGTATCCCGCGCCGTCGTTGCGCGCCGCGCAGGTAGCGCCGGTCACCCGGCCGCTGGAGACGAGCGCGACGGCGGTGAACCTGCAGTTGTCGTGGGCTCGCTCACCCGTGAAGGTGCCCAGGCAGAACCATTCACGCCCCGGGGCGGTGGAGTCGGGTACGCAGGCGGCGACCGCGCCGACCAGCGCCCCGGGGGCAACGGTGGCCGCCTGCTCGGCCGTCGCCGGGACAGCGGCAGCCGTAAGCGCCGCGGCCGCGAGGACCGGAACGGCGATAAGGAGCTTACGCAAGGTATCCTCCGTTCATTCATTACTGAAAGCAGCTGAATAATTACGCAAAGTAATGCTCACGTCAAACTGAGCCGGTTGAGTGCTGGAGATCGCCATGACCGTCGGCTTGATCGCGAGTGGCGCGGCGGCGGGCGCGTCACCAAGATGGTCACGTGCGCCCAGATGACCTGAGTGAGCCGGAACAACTGCTGTGGACGGCGTTTCCGCGCGGAGCCTGGGTGGATCTGAGCACCGGGGACCCCGGCGCGGACGATCTCGCGAAGGCCGACACATGGGGGCCGGACCGGACCGTCCGGGCCACGGTGATCTCGGCGCTGCTGCTCGGCGCCGCTGACGCCCCGCCCGGATACCGTCCGGCGCTGCGGCTGCGCGGTGCCCGGATCACCGGACGGCTCGATCTCATGGGCGCGACCGTCGAGCATCCGCTCGTGTGTGAGCGCTGCCGCTTCGACGAGCCGCTGCGCTTCGTTGAGTCGGTGACCAAGACCGTACGGATCGTCGCGAGCGCGCTGCCGTCGTTCAACGGCGCCAGGATGCGTACCGAAGGGATCGTCAACTTCCGCGACTCCGAGGTCGAGGAAGGGGTTCGCCTCGACCGGGCGAAGATCGTCGGCGAGGTCTCGTTCTGGGGCGCGAGCCTCGGCCCGAACCGGGACGGCGTGGCGCTCGCGGCGGACGGCATGACCGTGGACGGCCCGGCCGAATGCAACGCCGGGTTCACCGCGCGCGGCTCCGTACTGCTGTACGGAACCCGGCTCGAAGGTCACCTGGACCTCACCGACGCGACCTTGCTCAATCCCGGCGGCACCGCGCTGGGCGCCAACCGGCTGGTCGTCAGCGGACCGTTGCGGGCGGAAAGGCTCGTCGCGGACGGGGAGGTCCGGCTGATCAATGCCGACATCGCGGGTGACCTGCTGCTGAACGGGGCGCGCCTGCGCGAACCCGGCCGGTTCGCGCTGAGCGCCGGCGGCATGGTGATCCACGGCGGCGTCTGGTGCGGCAAGGGGTTCACAGCGGAAGGCGAACTGCGCTTCATCGGCGCGCAACTGCGGGCCACCTTGTCGCTGGGGGGCGCGACGCTCCGCAACCCGGGGGGCAACGCGCTCAAGCTCGACCGGGCGGGCCTCGGTGAGCTCTACGGCGCCGGCCTCACCGTCCGGGGCGGGCAGGTCAGCCTCATCGGCACCCAGGTCGCCGGCCATGTGAACTTTGAGCGGGCCCGGCTGGGCGAAGGCGGCGAGGACGGCGACGCCGACGACGAGACCGCGATCTGGCTCGAAGGCGCCACCATCGGCGGCATCTTGCGGCTGACCTGGCTGCGCACGGTGGGCGAGGTGCGGATCCGCAACAGCGTCATCCACGGGCGGGTGCTGTTGATGCACTCCTGGCTGGAGGGCACCGACGAGGTCGCGCTCCGGTTCACCCGCAACGAGGTCGACACCGACGTGGTCTGCGACGACCTGGTGACGATCGGCGAGGCGCGGTTCGTCGACTCCCGCATCGGCCGGCATCTCGATCTGGACCAGGTCTGCCTGGTCAACCCCGGCGGGGTGGCGCTCGACGCGCGGATGGTGCGGGCCGCCGAGGTCTCGCTGCTGCCCGCGCAGCGGGTGCAAGGTCTGGTGATCTTGGAGCACGCGCGGATCGGGCTGCTCAGGGACGACCCGGCCACCTGGCCCGATGAGATGCGGCTGGACGGGCTCATGTACGAGACGTTGCACCCCGCGCTGCCCGCGCGGCGCCGGCTCGAGTGGCTGGCCCGGGATCTGCAGGGCTACCAGCCGCAGCCGTACGAGCAACTCGCCGCCCACTACACCAAGATCGGCCAGCCGGTCGAGGCCCGCCGGGTGCTGCACACGAGGGAACACCGGCAGCGGCAGACCAAGCCGTTCCTCGGGCGGCTGTGGGGCGTACTGCAAGACGTCACGGTGGCCTACGGTTACCAGCCGTGGCGGCCGCTGATGTGGCTGGCCGTGCTGCTTGTCGTCGGCGCCGTGACGTACGGGATCGCGCCGCCGGCGCCGTTGTCAGGGGAGGACGCGCCGCATTTCAACCCGGTGATCTATACGCTCGACCTGCTGCTGCCGATCGTGGATCTCGGCCAGGAACGCGCCTTCAACCCGGCCGGGGCCGCGCAGTGGTTCTCGTACTTCCTGATCGCCGCCGGCTGGATCCTGGCCACCACGATCGCCGCGGGCGTCGCCCGCACCCTCAGCCGCCGCTGACCGACGACCTCAACAGGAGGAGACGATGCCCGACCCGCATGACCTCCCGGGTGTCGCCAGGGCCATCATCGACGCCAACGTCTACATGACGCTCGGCACCGCGGACGCCGCCGGCCGGCCCTGGGCCTCTCCGGTGTTCTACGCCGCCTCGGCGTATCGGGAGTTCTACTGGGTCTCCGTGCCCGAGGCCACCCAGTGCCGCAACATCGCCGTACGTCCCGAGGTCAGCATCGTCGTCTTCGATTCGCGCATCCCCGTCGGCAGCGGCCAGGCCGTCTACATGTCCGCGGTCGCCGGCCCGGTGCCAGACGACGAGATCACCCGCGCCCTGGAGATCTATCCGGGGCCGCCCGAGCGCGGCGCCCGCCGGTTCGCCGCGGACCAGGTGCGGCCGCCCGCTCCGTACCGGCTCTACCGCGCGACGGTCACCGAACACTCGGTGCTCTGCCCGCTGAGCGCCGCCCGGCCCTGCCCCGAACACGGCCGCACCTCCGACCACCGCACCACCGTGACCCTGTAACCGCGAAGGGAACGGTCCGGGGGTTTACCCGGCAACGACAGAATCCGTGGCAATCGATCACCATATGCGGTATGCCGGTGGCAGACAGTGCGCACCTGCGGATGGGGGCCGGACGTGGAGAGTCACACCAACCTTGATCACGTCCCAGCTGCAACCGGCCACCGCCGGACGGGAGCGACATCCGTTAAGACATTAATGAGGTTCTCTCGAAGAGGTGCCGGCGGAGTCCTCGCATGGTCCCCTGATGGCGAACATCTCGCGGTCCCCTCCACGGACGGGACTGTACGCATTCTGAGTGTAATATCACGTCAAACTGTGCACACGATCGTGCGTTTTCAAGGGGAACTAATCGTGGCTTTCGACCCCAAGGGAAGATTCCTTGGGGTCGGCGACAACGTCTCTTTTTCGCTTTGGCACACTCGCACGTGGAAGCGGGTGTGGAACCGGCCACAGGAACGGGTTTTGTCCACTGCCTTCAGCCCACAAAACGATATCGTATTGGTCGGTGATGTTAAATCCACCGAGGCGCTTAAGATCGAAGATGGTTCTGTTTACTATGCCCTCCCCGATCTTAAAGATCCGGGTAGCTACGCCGCTGTGTACGATCGAACGGGCTCACTTATCGCGGTTGGCGGCCAGAGGTTCTTGGAAATTCGGGATGGCCTGACGGGACAACGCCTGCTGAGCCCGGAACCACGCGATAACCACGTCTTGGCCGTTGCGTTCAGCACGGATGGCGATATGCTGGCGTCCGCGGGCACGGAGAAGGTCATCCGTTTGTGGTCGATGGTGGATTCCGGACGATTGCTGCGGGAGATCGAAGGTCATCCTGGCCACATTTGCGGGCTCTCGTTCTCCGCCGACGGGCAGATGCTGGCATCTTGGGACAGGAAGGGAACCCTACGGCTATGGGACACCAAGACGTGGGCCGGCATCGGTGAAATCTCGACTGAAAGCATTGGCCGCTGGCCATCCAATGCTCCTTTTCATCCGACCCTCCCATTTCTGGCCCGTCTTGGCTCCGCGGAGGAGTCAAGATTCACCGTCCTGGTCCAACGTCTTGATCCGAAGCTTCTCCTCGCCGAAGCCAAGTCGGACAGCATAACCTACACCTCCGCCAAGATAGTCTTGGTAGGAGACTCGGGGGTTGGCAAGAGCGGACTTGGATACCGGCTGGCCTCCGGCTCTTTCAAAGAGCATTCGTCCACCCACGGACAACAGTTCTGGCTCATGGAGGAACTGGGCGTCACCAGGACCGATGGCACTGAGGGCGAGGCGATTCTCTGGGACCTGGCCGGCCAGCCCGATTACCGGTTGATTCACGCGCTCTTTCTCGACGACGCCGATGTGGCTCTCGTGCTGTTCGACCCCACCCGCGACGACGACCCGCTCCATGGAGTCGACTACTGGCTCCGCCAGTTGTGCGGCCCGGACGGTCGGCCGAGATGCCCGGTGATATTGGTCGCCGCGCGGTCGGATCGTGGGAGCGCCCGGATGGCGACAGGGGAGATCAGTGACTATTGCGCGCGGAACGGCATCGTGGCGCACATCGAGACGAGCGCTCTTTCCGGAGCCGGATTGCCCGACCTGGTTGCCGCGATGCGCGACGTCGTCGACTGGGATGCCAAACCGGCCACGGTCACCACATCCACGTTTAAGTGGATCAAGGATGCCGTCCTCCGGCTCAAGGAGCGCAAAGATGAGGCGCAGCGCCCCGAGGTGATCCTCACCCCGGCCACATTGGGTGACCGGCTACGGCGTGACGCCGTTCCGCGGAGTTTCAGCGAGGACGAGCTGCTCGCCGCCGTTGGTCATCTGGCCAATCACGGCTACGTCGCCGTGCTGCGCACCTCGGACGGAGAGTCGCGGGTCCTCCTCACGCCCGAGCTACTGAACAACGTCGCGGCCTCGATCGTGCTGGAGGCCAGGCGCAATCCCAAGGATCTGGGCTCGCTGGAAGAGTCGCGTGTGCTGTCCGGCGGCTATGCCTTTCCCGAACTCGAGGGCCTGTCCACCGCCGAGCGCGACGTCTTGCTCGACTCGGCCGTCGCGATGTTCCTCCAGCACAACGTCTGTTTCCGGGAGACCAACCCGCTCACGTCGAGGGTCTACCTCGTGTTTCCTGGGTTGATCAACCTGCGGCCGCCGGCCCGATCCGACGATCGGTCTGTGGAAGAGGGCGTGGCGTACACCGTGTCCGGCTCGACCGAGAACGTCTACGCATCGCTGGTCGTCCTGCTCGGCTACACCGACGTCTTCACGCGGACCAACCAGTGGCAGAACCGGGCCCAGTACGCCTTCGGCGACGGCCAGATCTGCGGCCTGCGGCTGGAGGCGGAGCGCGACGGCGAACTCGACTTCGTCCTCTACTTCGGCGTCGACGTCGGACAACCGCTCCGCACCCTGTTCCAAAGCCTCTTCGAGAGCTTCCTCGCGGGTCGTGACCTCACGATCCAGCGGTTCGAACCGGTCATTTGCAGTCGGCGGCACCGGCTCAACCGCAGCGTAGTCCGCGAACACATCGACGAGGGCGCAGAGGATATCTATTGCACCCGCTGCGGCGAACGGCTCGCGCTGCCCCGCACCGACGCGCAGATACAGCTCAATCAGGGCCAGGCCGCCGATCTCGACACGCAGCGCCGCACCGTCTTCCGCAGGTCGCGGTTCGAGCAAGTGCTATTCAAACTCCACACGTACATCTCCGACGACCCGGCCGAGCAGCCGACCTGCTTCATCAGCTACGCGTGGGGGGACAAAGACCAGGAGCGGTGGATCGAGCGCGAGCTGGCCGCCGACCTGGGCAAGGCGGGCGTCACGGTGATCCTCGATCGCTGGGACAACGCGAAGATCGGCGCCAGCATCTCCCGCTTCGTGGAACGAGTGGCCACCGCGGACAAAGTGATCGTGGTGGGCACGCCGCGTTATCGCACCAAGTACGACAACGATGAGGCGGGCCATGTGGTGGCCGCCGAGGGCGATCTCATCGGTATGCGAATGATCCGTTCAGAGCGCGAGAAAGAAACGATCCTTCCCGTCATCCTCGAAGGCTCTCCAGAGACCGCACTCCCCATCATCGTGCAACGCCGCACATACGGTGACTTCCGCGACCCGGAGCACTATTTCCTGACGTTGTTCGACCTCATCTTGAGCATTCACGGGATCTCCCGACGCGACCCCGTGGTCGCCGACCTGCGCAGCTCGGTCGAGGTGGACGGTCCCTTCCGGAATAAGTAGCGGCGATGCGGGGCGCGGCACCACGGGGACGGCGGCCGCACCCGAGGCCACCCGCCGTGGTCTGGTCAGGCGTCCCGTACTGGATCACGATGGGGCCATCTGATCGGCAGTGGGGAGCATGGTGTGGGCATCCAACCGAGACAGTGCGACAGCTTCAACCCCTATGACCCTGAGGTGTATGAGGACCCGTACCCGAGCTATGCCTGGCTCCGCGACGAGGATCCCGTTCATCACAACGAGGAGCTGGACATTTGGGTGTTGTCTCGGCACGCCGACGTGGCCGCCGGGCTGCGCGACCACACCCGGTTCTCCAACTCGTACGGGGTGTTGATAGAGCCGTCCACGTGGGGTCCGGACGCGTACAAGCAGCTGTCGTTCGTCGCGATGGACCCGCCCCGGCACACCCACGTCCGCGGGCTGGTGTCTCGCGGGTTCACCCCGCGCCGAGTGGCCGCACTCGAGCCGCAGATCCGCCAGATCGCACGCGAACACATCAATACGGCGCTGGAGCAGGACGACCTGGACCTGGTCACGGATATCGCGTCCAAGGTCCCGATGGATGTGATCTCCGAGCTGGCCGGCGTACCGGCCGCGGACAGGAAGCGCATTCGCCGGCTGGGCAACCTGTGCGCGCACCGGCCGCCGGGGGCGAGGGACATCCCGGCGGAGTCGCTTGCGGCGATCCATTCCCTGATCGGCTACTACATGGAGCTGATCGCCGAACGCCGGCGCGCACCGCGCGACGATCTGGTCTCGGCGCTGACCGCGGTCGCGGCCGAAGACCACGAGTTCGGCGACGAGGACATCGCCGCGTTCCTCACCCTGCTGGTGGGGGCGGGCAACGAAACCACCCAGAACCTGCTCGGCAACGCCTGGTATTGGGCGTGGCGGAACCCCGGCCAGCGCGCGGCGGCCTTCGACGGGAACATCTCCGGCTGGATCGAAGAGACGCTGCGCTATGACTGCGTCGCCCAGTACATGGCGCGGCGGCTGGTCGAAGACACCGTCATGCACGGAGTCACCGTCCCGGCCGGGGCCTGCATGATGTTGCTCATCGGCTCCGCCAACCGTGACCCGCGGGTCTTTCCCGACACCGACCGCTACGACCTGAGCCGGGACACCTCGGCGATGGTCGCCTTCAGCAGCGGACCGCACTATTGCCTCGGCGCGGCCCTGGCCCGGCTGGAGGCCAGGGTCGTGCTGGAGGAGTTCGTCGCCCACGTCGCCGACTACGACATCGATCCGGGTGCCCTGCGACGCCTGTACGGCGCCAACACCCGCGGCTTCACGGCGCTGCCGGCGGTGGCGAAGGCCCGCTGACCCGGGACGCCAAGACGCTACGCAGCCCATTTGCCGACGCGAGCCTTACGCGGATTTAACGGCGCGGCAACGCAGGTTAGGGAGGTTGAGGACTAAGGAAGGTCACCACCGGCGCGTCTGCCCGCCGGGTCTCCGGAGGACAGCGAATTGGACCGGCTGAGGCTCGTGTTGAGGCGCTTGAGGCGGTTGCTGCCGCCGGGGTGGCCGGGCCGGTCCGCACCGGCGCTCACTCGGCATTCCGCCGTGCCGCTCACCATGGTCTCGGCCGGGCACGGGCCGGGCCGTACGGCATGATCGCCATGATTCCGCCGGGCGACCGGGCGGCCCGCCTCGTCCGTGCGGGGGCCGGTTGATGCGGCACCGGTCCCGCACATCTCACCGTTCCCGCGGGTCCCGGCAACCCGGCCCGGCCCGACACCGGCGCCACCAGGTCGGTCAGCGCCACCAGGTCGACCGGCGGCCACGTCGCTTCGCCGCGGGCACCGGAGCCGCCGCTGTGTGGACCTTGTCCGTACTGCTGGCGGTGTGGATCGTGGCGGCATGGCCGAGGTCGATCCCAGTGGCGTCCATCCCGTCCACCTCCACTCCTGCCAACCCCACGAACCCGTCCTCGCCCGCTACCGTGTCGACCGGCCAGGCGGGGACGCCCACGCCGACATCCGCCCGTACGATCTCGGCGCACCAGATGCGTGAGCGGCTGACCGAGGCGCTGGACCGCCATCTTCGGAATCGGCCCGGGCAGCTTTCGCTGTCCATTCGCGATCAGGCCACCGGCTTCGCCTTCACCTACCGGCCCGGTGCCAGGACCGTCACGGCGAGCATCGTGAAGGTCGAGATCCTCATCGCGCTGCTGCTCAAGGCACAGCGCGAAGCTCGCCACCTCACGGCGACCGAACGGGGCCTGGCCACTCAGATGATCGAGTTCAGCGACAACGAGGCGGCCAACGCACTGTGGTACGCGACCGGCGGCTCGGCCGGGTTGGCGGCGGTCAACGAAAGACTGCGGCTGACCAGCACCAGCCCCGGTCCGGGCGGCTTTTGGGGGGCGACCAGGACCAGTGCCGCAGACCAGATCCGCGTCCTGCACGCGCTCACCTCCACCCACAGCCCGCTGTCGGCGAACAGCCGCCGCTACGTCCTCGATCTGATGTCGCGCGTCACCCCGGACCAGGTCTGGGGCGTCAGCGCGGCCGTCGCCGACGTCGCCGACGACACCGACGACACCGACGACACCGACGACACCGACGACACCGACGACACCGACGACGATGA
>CALAED010000814.1 GCA_937891035.1 uncultured Thermomonosporaceae bacterium
AGACCCAGCGCACCGACTTCGCCGCGCCGGTCGGCGGCAAACTGCGGGTCCAGGCCTCGCTCCAGCAGCCGAACGTCAGCGGCGCCGCCGCCGCCGGATACTGGCCGGCGTTTTGGATGCTGGGCGACGCCGCCCGCCCGGTCGGCGCCACGAACTGGCCCGAGATCGACATCATGGAGGACATCAACGGCCGCAGCTCGGTGTTCGCCGCGCTGCACTGCGGCACCGCGCCCGGCGGCCCCTGCAACGAAAATACCGGCATCGGCAGCGGCGAGCGGCCGTGCCCCGGCTGCCAGACCGGCTTCCACACGTACGCGATGGAGTACGACAGGAGCGTCTCGCCCGAACAGATCCGCTGGTACCTCGACGGCGCGAACTACTTCACCATCAACTCCAACCAGGTGGACGCGACGACCTGGAACAATGCCACCCACCACGGGTTCTTCATCATCCTCAACGTGGCGATGGGCGGCGGCTTCCCCGCTGCGTTCGGCGGCGGGCCCACCGCGGCGACCGCGTCGGGCGTGCCGATGCTCGTCGACTACGTGGCCGTCTACACCAGCGGCGGCGGGACCACGCCGCCGCCCCCGCCCCCGCCGCCTCCCGGCGGCGTCAGCGCCACGTCGACGATCCAGGCCGAGGGTTTCTCTGCCCAGTCGGGCGTGCAGACCGAGGCCTGTAGCGACACCGGCGGCGGGCAGAACATCGGCTGGCTGGCGAACGGCGACTGGGCGCAGTACAACGGCGTCAACTTCGGGTCGACCCCGCTCCGGCAGTTCCGGGCCAGGGTGGCGTCGGGCGCGCCGAGCGGCGTCAGCGGTCTCGTCGAGGTCAGGCTCGACAACGTGAACAATCCGCCGATCGGGAGCTTCGCCGTCGCCAACACCGGCGGCTGGCAATCGTGGACCACCAAGCCGGCCAATATCAGCGGAGTCACCGGGACCCATACGGTGTTCCTGCGCTTTACCAGCGGCCAGCCGGCCGACTTCGCCAACCTCAACTGGTTCACATTCAGCACGTAGGAGAAGGGTGGGAGAGCGCTCTCTCTCCGAGCTTTCAGGGGCGCTCTCCCACCCGCCACCGCGCGGCGGGGCCGCTCATGGGGCCCCGCCGTTGGTGCGCGGTCGTGGCCGGGTCAAGATGGCTCGGTGGACGTAGATCGCCCTTGGCTCCGTGACGTCGTGGTCGCCGGCGCGGCCGGCGGCCTGTTCGCGGGGGTGCCGTCAACGGCGTACGCCTTGGCGACCCGGCGCAGCCCGATCGAGGCCACGGTCGCCGCCGGCACGCTGGTCCTGCCCGGCGAGAGCCGTCCGGTCGTGCTGATCGCGGCGGCGCTCCCCGTGCACGCGGCGCTGTCGGTGGGCTGGGCCGGCGTACTGGCCGCGATGTTGCCCGCGCGGCCCAGCCGCGGCGTGGCCGCCGCCATCGGCGCGGCTGCCGGGTTGGTCATCGCGGCCGTCGACCTCGGGCTCGTGGGACGGAGGTTCCCACGGATCCGGGCGCTCCCGATGCCGCCGCAAGTCGCCGACCACGTCGCGTACGGGGTGACGGTCGGCTTGGTGGTCGCGCACCGGCGATCAAGCTGACAAGGGACCAAAGACCCTAACGGAGCGTGTACATCTCCGTCATAGTTGGTAGTCACGAGGCTGTGTAAAGGCGTGACGTCCCGCTATCTCGCCTCCCGCGCACGGCGCGTTCCGCCATTCTGCCCGTCCACCAGGGAGGCGCCCCATGCCTACCATCGACCACGTCATCGTTCTCGCGTTGGAGAACCGGTCGTTCGACCATATGCTCGGCTTTCTCGAGCACCCCGACCCCGCGTTCGAGGGCCTCAACCACGGCGCACCGCACGTCAACCCCACGTGGCCCGCCGGGGCGACGAAGGCGGCAACCGTGGCGGCCACCCCCGACGCCAAGCCGGTGCTGCCGGCCGACCCCGATCACTCGCACGACGCCGTGATGGAACAGTTGGCCGTCCGCGGGTTCGGCAAGCACCGGCGGCCAACCAACCAGGGGTTCGTGGTCAGCTACGAACGTAAGGCCCGCGGGCTGGCCGCCCCGCAATTCGCCGGGCTGCTCGGCCCGCTGCTCAACTGGTGGACGACCCGGGGGCCGGGGCGCGCCGATGACCCGCCGATCCACAACCGCGGCCCGCTGATCATGGCCTGCCAGTCGAGCAAGCAGGTGCCGGTGCTGAGCACGCTCGCGCTCAACTTTGCCGTGTGCGTGCGCTGGTTCTGTTCGGTGCCGGGGGAGACCTGGCCCAACCGCAACTTCATGCACGCCGCCACCTCGGACGGGGAGACCGCCATCTACCCCCGCCTGTACAAGGACAAGACGATCTTCGAGCTGCTCGAAGACCATGGCCACACCTGGCGGATCTACCACGACGACACCCCGCAGGCGTGGGCCTTTCCGAACCTGTGGGACAGCCCGGGCCGGCACGCCAACTGGTTCCGGTTCGACGCGTTCGCCGACCACGTCGCGGCGGGGGACCTGCCCGCCTACTCCTTCATCGAGCCCAACCACCGGCCGCCGCTGCACACCCTCGACCGGACGCCGGTGATCGGCGAACGAGGCGTCAGCAACAGCCAGCACCCGGGCAACAACCTGGTCGACGATGCCGCCTACGACGTCTTTCCCGAGGGCTCTCCGCATGGGGACGACACCGACTTCGCCCGCGGCGAGGCCCTCGTCGCCACGATCTACGAGGCGCTGCGCGCCAACATGGATGTCTTCAAGCGGAGCGTGCTGCTGATCACCTACGACGAGCACGGCGGCTTCTACGACCATGTCCCGCCGCCCACCGGAGTGCCCGCTCCCGGGGACCCGCCCGGCCGGATGGCGCGGCTGCTGCGCGCCGTCTTTCGCCGCAGGGGCGCGGCGTTCGACTTCACCATGCTCGGCCCGCGGGTGCCGGCCGTCATCGTCTCGCCGTACATCCCGGCGCACACGGTCGACGCCGAGACGCACGACCATGCCTGCGTGCCGGCGACCGTGCGCCGGCTCTTCGCCCCTGACGCGCAGCCGCTCACCGAGCGCGACAGGTGGGCCGCCGCCAACCCGTTCGACGCCTGTCTCACGCTCGATGACGCGCGCACGGATCTGCCCGACCTTTCCGACCATGTCAGGATTCCGCGGCCCGCCGCCGAGCCCGCCCCGGCGACTGCGGTCCCCGGGCACTACGCGGACTTCGCCGAGCAGGCCGTCCGTGTCCGGCTGCATCTGGAGGAGATCGAGGAGACCGAGGCCATGGCCATGACGGCGCCGCCACCCCCGCCCGAAGCCCCGGTGACGAGGCAACTGGCCGACGAGACGACTCAGGCCTTCGTCGCGGCGGCCGACCGGCACCGCGACGAGGGGCACGGGGCCGAGGGGCACGGGGCCGAGGGGCACGGGGCCGAGGGGCACTGAGCCCAGGCCCATCGCCGAGCGCGCCGCCGCCCTTGGCAGGATGGAGCGGTGCGCGCCCGGCCGATCTCCCCGTCGTCGCTGGTCGACGAGCTCGCCGAGCGCATCATGCCCGTACGCGGGTCCTCGTGGGCGCGGGTCGCGGTCGACGGCGCGCCGGCGGCCCGGCCGGACGAGCTCGCCGACGCGCTGGTCGATCCGCTGCGGGTGCGCGGCCGCGAGGTGCTCCGGGTCTCGGCCGGCGACTTCCTGCGGCCGGCCTCGCTGCGCCTCGAATTCGGCCGGGACGATCCCGACCTGTATTACACCGACTGGCTCGACGTGGGCGGGTTGATCCGCGAAGTGCTCGCCCCGCTCGAGCCCGGCGGCACCGGACGGGTACTGCCCGCGCTGTGGGACAGCGCCGTCGACCGAGCGGCCAGGGCCGGCTACCGCAGGCTGCCGCCCGGCGGGGTTGTCGTGCTCGATGGGGCGATCCTGCTCGGCCGGGGCCTGCCGTTCGACTATGTCGTACACCTCTGGATGTCGCCGGGCGCCCTTGAGCGGCGGACCGAACCCGGCCGCCGGTGGATGCTGCCCGCCTACGCGCGCTACGCGGCCGAGGCCGCGCCCGCGCGGGTCGCAAACGTGGTCGTCCGCGTCGACGATCCACGACACCCTGCACTCGTCGAAGAAATGTGACGGAAAGTGACCGGTGTGAACTCGTCGTTTGTGTAAACGCCGGCGGAGGGGAAGGGAAGTCCCTGTCCGCCTTTGGGCGACGACAAACGAGGAGAGGGTCGAATGCGACGCATCATAGACGCACTGGTGACCATCCTGGCGACGGTCACCAACATCATCGTCACGGTCATCACGCTTCCGTTCCGGGTGCTCAGCCGCCTGCTGGCCCCGTCGCGGCGGCGCGCCGCGCCGCCGCGCCGCCGCCGAGGGGTCTGAATCCGGTGCGACGCCGATGAGCCGAGCGGACCGGACGAACGAGGTCTACGACGCGTACGAGGCCTACGAGTCGTACGACGTTGACGCGATCGCGTCGGACGTGCCGGTGACGGTGACGATCTGCGTGGACGGGCCGCTGCTGGTGCGCGGCCCGATCACGCTGCGGACCCAGGACGGCCGGCGGATCGAGGCTGGACGCCGGACGGTGGCGTTGTGCCGGTGCGGCCAGTCCGGAACGAAGCCGTTTTGTGATGGTTCGCATAAGCTCGTCGGCTTCCGCGCTCCGGGCGCCGAGGATCTCGGCTGAGCTCTCGTACGGAGTGGGCGGCCCGTCTGATCCGCCGCCCCGCGTACACGATGCCGCCCCGGCAGAGCCGGGCGGCGAGGGCCGGCCAGACGCAGATCCCCCGTTCGAGGACCCAGCCGGGGGCGAACAAGGCCGCCGTGGCGGGAAACACCTGAGCGCCTCCGGCGCGGCGGCGGCCGGCCTCCGCCACGCCGATCGCCGCGGCCGCCGCGGCCGCCGCGGCCGCCGCGCCCACCGCACCGGCGCGCGGCCCCCGGCGGGCGACCACAGCGGCCAGGGCGGGCAGCATGGCGAGAAAGATCGCCATCCTGGCCGGCTGAGCGATGTCGTCGTAGGCCTGCCGGACGCGCTGGCCCCAAAAGCGCCGGGCGTCCGGGGGAAGCCGGCGGACGTACAGGCCGAGCGGCCGGCGTTCGCTGCCGCCGTACGCGCGCACGGTGCGGATGAGCTCCAGGTTTTCGAAGAGCACGTTCCCGTCGTAGCCGCCCATCGCGTCGAAGCTGTCGCGGCGGATGCCGAACGTGCCTGGGTAGTCGGCGCCAATGGCGCGGTTGATGAGGGTCCGCGCGGTGTCCCAGCGGGCATGCCAGGGCGCCGGGTCGAAGTAATTTTGCGGGCGTACCAGATCGGCCGCGCCGAGTAGCCGGGCGACGGCGCGCAGGCTCCGGTCGTCGTAGCGGACATCGTCGTCGGCGATGATCACATAGGCCGAGCGTGCCCGGCGCAGCCCGGTCAGCACGCCGGTGACCTTGCCGTTGGCGAAGTCCACGTCGGCGTCGGGGCGGAGGTGGTCGGCGAGGCCGGCCCATGCGCGGGCATGGTGGGCGAACAGCGGGTCGGCGGAGGCGTCCACCACGATGACCCTGGTCCGGTCGCGCAACCAGGCCAAATAATCGGTGAGCTCATCAAGGTCGCCCGGGTCGCGATCGGCCGCCCAGCGCAGTGGAAGCACGTAGTCCACCGCGGGCCCGCTCATCGCGGCGCTGCCGGCGTGGCCGGCGCGGCAGGTGGGACCGGTGGGGCCGGCGGGACAGGCGGGACCGACGGGCCGGGCGCCGCAGGGGCGGCCGGGGCGGTGGGGGTGGCCGCTCGGCGCAGCGACGTCCGCCCGCTCCGCCAGCGCTCGAGGAGATGTGCGGCGAACAGCCGATCAATGGTCAGGCAGCAGGCCGCGCCGAACAGCACGTCCCCGGCCGAGCCGGGATGGGCGGCGGCGAAGGCGCCGCACAGGTCATGCCCGGCGATCTGCTCGTGCACGGCGTCGGCCTGCACGTGCTCGTCGTAGAACCGGCACGCCGCCGCGTCGCCGCCGAGGCGGCGCAGCCCGCGGGCGTAGTCGCGATTGGGGATCGATGAGGTCATCTCGAGGGCCGCGAGGTGACCGATCAGCGCGGCGCGATGGTGCCGATGCAGCCCGAACAACGACATGACGTTGGTGACCGCGAGGGTGATGGCGGGCACGACGTCGAGGTAGGCGCCGTAGCCGTCGTCGAGACCCAGCCCGCGCATGGTCGCCCGGAACAGCTCGGCGTGCATCCGTTCAACCCGCCCGCCGCCGTACTCGTCCGCCTGGATCTCCACCAGCGCCGCCTTCGCCTCGCCGCGCAGCCGGGGGATGGCCCAGGTGTGCGGATCGGCCTCCTTGAGGTGGTAGATCGAGCGGTGCGCGACGAATTCGCCGAACTGGTCGTGCGTCGCCCTACGCCGCAAGAAGGCCGCCAGCGAAGGGCCGCGGGCCGCGTCGGCGGCCGCCAGGTCGGCCAGCGCGCTGGGCAGCTTCGCGGCGCCGACCGGCCGCGGCCGGGCGACGACCGCGTCGAGGGCCAACTCCAGCCGCGACTCGGCGGCGCGCCGCAGCGCCAGCAGCGACGGATGCCACTCCCAGCGGTCGTCGACCTCGTCGAATCCCTGGTAGTGCAACTCGTAGCACACATGCAGGGCCAGCTGGAGATCTTCGTCGGTGAGCGCGACCTCGGCCGGGGCCGGCGCGCCCGGCGATGTGAACGTCGCGTCGGGCCCGGCGGGCAGGTCGTGTGGCGGGCGGGACAGCTCGTCCACGAGCATCGCCGTGACCGGCCCACGGGGCAGCGGTAGCCGCATCAGCTCGATCTCCATTCAGTGCCGATTTACCATTACTTTTACGATTTAAGGGGAATTTTTGGGCTGCATCGACCCGACGGCGCCCGAAGTAAGTCCCCCGTTTTATTAATGCGAAGTATTCGATGTCGCTACCCAGCTCCAGCTGATGAAACGCCCGTCACCTGGGTAGTCGTCCCGCATGGAGCTGCCCACCCTCCACACGCTGGACGAGCTGGCCTCGCTGGTCGAGCGGCAGCCGGACCTTTACATCCGCTGGTCCCGCGGCCCCGACGTGGACGCCGCCGGCGCCAGCAAGGACGCGCTGACCGGCGTCAGCCTGCCCGGCCTTTCGGCCAATCCGCTCATGGTGGAGGACTGGTGGGGGTCGCGGCCGCTGCGCGTCTGGGTGGCCCGCCGGCTGCACGACTACAGCCACCTGAAGCACGAGAACGCGCCCGGCGTCCGGCCGTGGGTCCTCGAGGGCGAGGAACGAGGACGCGGCCCCGACAACGAGCCCGTTGTGGCGTGCCGCCGACCGGTGGCCTGGGTCGCCCAAGCGGTCCTCGACGAGGCCGAACGTGTGGTGGACCAGCAGAAGGGCCCCTGGGGCCCACTGCAACGCTGATCAGCGGAACGGCGGCGCGCGGTGGACGATGCGGCCGTTCACGACGGTCAGCACGGACCGCAGCGCCTTCAGGCCCTCGTCGGTGACCGTCCGGTAGTCCTGGTCCAGGACGACCAGGTCGCCGTACTTGCCCGGCTCGATGGAGCCCGTGACGTCCTCTTCTTTGGTGAACCAGCCGTTCGCGGCGGTGTAGAGGCGCAGGACCTCGTCGCGGGTGATCTGTTCTCCGTCGTTGATCAGCTCGCCCTTGGCGTTCTTGCCGGTCACCGCGTAGTACATGTGCAGCCACGGGTTCATCGGGGCGATCTGCATGCCGTCGGAGCTGAAGCCGGTCTGGATGCCGCTGTCGAGGATCGTGCGGAACGGCGGGCCGTTGTCGGTCGCGGTGCCGCTCAGGTACTTCCAGCTCGTGACGTTCACGCCGCCGCCGAGCGCCTTCAGGCGCTGGAGCCACTCGGCGGTGATGAACGGGACGTGCGCGATCACCCAGCGCAGGTCCTTGATCGGGAACCTGGCGTTGACGGTCTCCCAGCCCGCGATCTCGGTCTTGAAGTCGTCGCGGGTCAGCGAGTGGACCTGGTTGATGAAGCCGGCCTGGGCGACCCGGTGGTTGGCGTCGAGCCACACGTCGCCGAGCCCGCTCGCCGTGAACTCGCCGATGCCGATGACCTTCCACATGTCGTCGCCGAACAACGGAAACGTGTTGCGCAGCCGAGCGGTGAGCCCCGGCAGGTTGGGGTCGGACTCCAGGTGCAGGAAGCTGTTGCGCAGCCGGATCGACATCCGGCCCTCGTGGTGGAGGGCCTGGAAGGCGTCATAGGCACGGAACTGGTCGAAGTGCGCGGCGCCGTCGGCCGGGGTGTTGGTCGCGGGGAAGCCACCCTGGTCGAAATGCGTGGTCACGCCCAGGCTCACGGCGTAGGCCATCGCGTCGAGCGTGCTGCGCTTTTGGTCGTCGAGCGTCTGCCCCCGGCGCAGGTGGAACAGGGCCGTCTGGGCGGCCTCGCCCATCGCGATCGCACCGTCGTCGCCGACCGGCACGCCCCTGGACCGGAAGAAGGACCGGCCGAGGCCGTTGGTCGTCGCCGGACCGCCGAACGCGATCTGCAGGTACACCGGATGGTCCGGCACGGCCGCGTCGATCTCCGCGAGCGTCGGCAGCCGCCGCTCGGCGAACTGGTTGGAGTGAAACCCGCCGATCGTGGTCACGAACTCGCCGGCCGGCACCCCGGCCGCGCGAACCTTCAGGGCCGCCAGCGCCGCCGCGATGGACGAGGCGTTCTCCAAGGGCGTGTGATAGCCGGGACGCAACCCCATCAGCACGATGTGGTTGTGACAATCGATGATTCCGGGGATCACCGTGCGCCCCTTGAGGTCGATCACCTTGACCCGCGAGCCGCGCAGCCGCAGGCCGCGTCCGACCTCGGCGATCCGCCCGTTCCTGATGACGACGTCGGTGGCGGTGGAGTTCCGGTCGTCCTGGGTGAGGATCTTGCCACCGACCAGCGCCAGGTCGCCGCCCGGCGTCCCGGACGGCGGTCCGCCCCGCTCCGGCGCCGGCCGGTCGGTGCCGGCACCGTGGGCCGGCGTGGCCGATAGTCCGACTCCGGCGAGCGCCGCCGCCCCCGTCCCGATGACCCCACGCCGAGACAGCCCCCGGTCTTCGCGTTCGGAACCCACGAGCCGACACCGCCTTTCGCCGAGCTTGGGGCGCGCCGAGATTCGATTGTGTGGTTCGCCGCGAGTGTACGTCGCCTCGCCGATCAGTGGCGGGCCCAATAGTCCGGCGTCGACTTCGACCGGGCGAGGTCCTCTGGTGTCTCGAAGCCTGGGGCCATGGAGGCCGAGGTGCCGGGCAGCACCTCGTGGTGTTCGATGTCGAGCAGCCGCAGCCAGCTTTGCTGCCCCATGGTGAGCGCGATGAAGCAGCCGAGCTCGACCAGCTCCGGTTCGGTGAAATGCGCGTGCAGCCGGTCCCAGAACGCGTCGTCGGTGGCGAGCCGCCAGGTGATCGCCTCGGCGTAGGAGAGCGCCGCCTTCTGGCGTTCGTCGTACCGGCCGGACTTTTCGAAGTTCAGCAGATCGTCGTACTGCGCCTCGTGCAGCCCCTGCCTGGCCGCCTGCTCCGAGCGCTGGTTGCCGCAGTACTCGCACTTCACGCTGCGCGAGACGTAGACCCGGCACAGTTCCTTGATGGAATGGTCGCAAACGCCGTTACGAAAGATCGCCTGCCAGGAGTCGGCGAACGCCCAAAAACAGGCCGGGACGTGAGCCCGCACGGCCGAGCTCTCCGGGCGGGGCGTGCCTTCCCGCCGGCAGCGGTCCATCTCGGCCCGCATGTCCGCGTCCATCATCTCCACAGGGACATAGCTGATGCGTTGCCTGCGGCCCATATGCACCCGCCCCTTTCGGGCCCCGGATGTAAGTTCCGTTATGACCGTTTCGTCTCATTGGCGCGCAGTCAAGAACCCGGCCTGCCCGGGCCGCCGACCGTGATCGCGCCTGAAGGGCAGCGGACGACCGCGTCGCGGACGCTTTGCTCGAGGTGCGGCGCCGGTTCGGGATCGATCACGTCGACCAGGCCGTCGGCGGCCTGGTCGAAGACCTCCGGCGCGGTGAGCACGCAGTTGCCCGCTCCGATGCAGACGTCCCGGTCGGCGTCGACGCGCATGCGCGAACCCCCACTCTTTCTTTGGCTCGAGCGGCTACCAGGTGACCGGCAGCGACTGGAGGCCGTAGACCACGGACAGCGAACGGAACTCGATCTCCTCGAACGGTACCGCCAGGCGCAGACCGGGAAACCGGCGCAGCAGCGCGGGAAAGGCGACGCGCATCTCGAGGCGGGCCAGCGGCGCGCCCAGGCAGTGATGGTTGCCATGTCCGAAAGCGACGTGCGACGTCGGTTCACGGGTCAGGTCGAGCACGTCGGGGTCGTCGGTGATCGCCTCATCGCGATTGGCGGACGGAAGCGAGACCGCGACCGCGTCGCCGGCCTTGATGACCGTGCCGCCGATGGTGACGTCCTTGACCGCGGTGCGGATGATCCCGGTGTGCACGATCGACAGATAGCGCATGAGCTCCTCCACCGCCCGGTCGGCGATGCCGGGATCGTCGCGCAGCAAAGCCAACTGGTCCGGGTGGCGCAGGAGCAGCAGCGTGCCGAGTGCCAGCATGTTGGCGGTGGTCTCATGGCCCCCGACGAGGAGCAAGATGCCGAGCGAGACCAGCTCCTCGTCCGGCAGTTCGTCGCCGTGGTCGCGCACCAGCGTCCCGAGCAGGTTGTCGCCCGGATGGGCGCGGTTGCGCCGCACCAGCTCGGCCATGTAGGCCCGAGATTCTTCCTCGACCGCCCGCCGTTCGGCGAAATCGAGTTCGAGGTCGAGCTGCGCCTCCCCCCGGCGCTGGAAGCCGGCCCGGTCGTCGTACGGAACGCCGAGGAGCTCACAGATCACCAGCGAGGGCACCGGCAGCGCGAACGCCTCGACGAGATCGATCGGTCCGCCCTTCACCTCCATCGCGTCAAGGTGCTCGGCCACGATGGCCTCGACACGGTGCCGGAGCCGGTACATCCGCTTGACGGTGAATGTCGGCGCCACCAGCCGGCGCAGCCACGTATGGCGCGGCGGATCGTAGCTGAGAAGCGACGGCCCGCCCAACTCCACCCGCGCCGCGGTCTCCTCGCCCAAGGCCGCCGCCACGTGCGCGCGGACGGCCTCATTGGCGTTGCTGAAGCTCACGGCGTCGCTCAGCACCGCTCGTACGTCGTCATACCTGGTGACCAGCCAGGTCGGAAAGCGCACCTGCCCCATGGTCGCGGTGACGCGGCTCACCGGCGCCGCGGCCCGGCGTCGAGCGAGCTCATCGGTCGGGTCGAAAGCGGTTCGCCGCATGTGTACGGGCACGTCCGCCACCTCGCTCAATGGCCGGCTCCTTCCGCGGTCGGGAGATCTCCCTGCATGTCCCTGTTAGACCGTTTCGCCGACGCGTGCCGTCGTCAAGAACCCCTGCTGACAGGTTGTTGAACGCAGGCCCACACCCGGTCGGGCGTGAACGGCAGTCGCAGGGCCGAACGGTCGTAGCCGGTCAGTGCGTCCCAGATCGCGTTGGCGATCGCCGGCGGGGCGCCGATGCAACCCGACTCGCCCGCACCCTTGGTGCCGAGCGGCACGTTGGGGTTGGGCGTGACGTGCTCGCCGCGGACGACGTCCGGCATCTCGGCCGCCGTCGGCACGAAATAGTCCAGCAAGGTGGCGGTGAGCGGCTGGCCGCCATCGTCGTAGACCACGCGTTCGTACAGCGCCTGCCCGACGCCCTGCGCGATCGACCCGACGATCTGGCCCTCGACCGCGCCGGGATTGATCACCACCCCGCAGTCGTCGACCGCGGCGAGCCGCCGGATCGTCACCTGGCCGGTCCGCCGGTCCACCTCGACGACGGCGACGTAGCTGCCGAACGGGAACGCCTGCGGCGGCGTGAAGACGTCCTCGGCGACCAGCCGGCCGGTCCGGGCGGCCAGCCGCGCCAGCGTGAGCTCGGCTCCGTCGGCTCCGTCGGGGCCGCCGAGGTCGCTGAGGTCGCTGAGGTCGCCATCTGGGTCGGTGTCGGAACGGACGGAACGGAAGACTCCGTCGGCGTAGGTCACCTCGCCGCCCAGGAGGTCGGCGGCGCGGCGCCGCGCATCGGCGACCAGCGCCTGCCCGGCGCGGAACAGCGCCGACCCGCCGACCTGCACCGACCTGCTGCCGAACGCACCCGTCCCCTGCCGTACCTCGCCGGTGTCGCCGAGCACCACGCGGATGCGGCCCGGCGGCACGTCCAGCGCCTCGGCCGCGATCTGGGCGAAGGTCAACTCGTGCCCCTGCCCCTGGGAGCTGGTGCCCACCCGGGCCGTGATGGCGCCGTCCGCGGTCACCTCGATCTCGGCGAACTCGCCGAGGCCGCGGGCGCCGCCCGATCGTTCGATCCAGCTGGCGATGCCGACGCCCAGCAGCGGCGCCGCGGGGTCGCCGTCGCCGCGCCGACGCCGCTGCTCGGCCCGCAGCGCCGGGTAGTCGACGAGGTCGAGGGCGAGATCGAGGGCCGAGGCGTACCGGCCGCTGTCGTAGACGGCCCCGGTGGGGGAGGTGTAGGGAAAGGCGTCGTCGGGGACGAAGTTGCGTCTGCGCACCTCCGCCGGGTCGTGGCCGAGCCGCTCGGCGAGCAGGTCGATCGCGCGTTCCAAGAAGTAGGCGGCCTCGGGCCGGCCGGCCCCGCGGTAGGAGGCGGTGGGCGCCTTGTTGGTGACAACGGCGCGGGCCCGCACGTGCAGCCGCGGCGTGGCGTAAGGCCCGGCCAGCACCCAGCAGGTCATGTCGGGGATGAAGCCGCCGGTATGGGGGTAGCCGCCCACGTCGGCCACGATGTCGGCGTCGAGGGCGAGGATCCGGCCGGTCTCGTCGGCGCCGATCCGGATCCGCGCGTGCTGGTCGCGTCCGTGGGTCGCGGCGGTGAGCGACTCGGCGCGGTCCTCGATCCAGCGGACGGGGCGGTCAAGACGCCGGGCGAGCGCGAAGACGACGAGGTATTCGGGATGAGTCTGGCTCTTGGCGCCGAAGGCTCCGCCGACTCTGGGCGCCGCCACCCGTATGGCCGCCTGGTCCAGCCCGAACGACCGGGCCAGGTCGGCGGCGAGGCGGTGCGGCGCCTGGTGCGAACACCACACGCGGTAGGTGCCGTCGCCGCCGGGCTCGACGACGATGCCGCGCGGCTCGATGGACATCGCTGACACCCGCTGGTTGACCAGGTCGGCCCCGACGACGACGGGGGCGGCGGCGAGGACGTCGTCGACGGGGTCGCCGTAGCCGTGCACGGCGGCGACGTTGGCGCATCCGGCGAACAGTGCGGGTGCGCCGGGCTCGGCCGCCGCGATCGGGTCGAGGACGGCGGGCAGCGGCTGGAGGTCGGGCTCGACGAGTTCGGCGCCGTCGGCCGCGGCGTAGCGATCGACGGCGGCCACGACGGCGATCGGCTCGCCGACGAACCTGACCCGCTCGCCGCCGCGCGGCGGGCTTGGCACGTCGGGCAGGCCCGGCAGGTCGCTCGCCGCCGCGGCGAACACGACTCCGGGGGCGGCGAGCGCGGGGCGCACGTCCACCCCCCGCAGCTCGCCGTGCGCGAGGTGGCTGCGGGTGAACGCGGCGTCGAGGCAGCCAGGCGGCCGGATGTCGGCGACGAACCGGCCGGCTCCGCGCAGCAGCGGCCAGGCGTCCGGCCGCGGCAGCCGCCGCCCGGCATAGCGCCGCTCCGCCTGGTGCCGCTCCGGATTCACGTCAGCTCCGCCCTCAGTCGCACGTGCCGTCCTCCCGAGCCGTCGCTGCGGCGTCGTCCGCGTTGCAATTTTATGCAATCGTTTGGGGCATGGTGGCGCAGGCGTTCGACTATCGTGCGGCCGGCTCGCGCGCCGAGGCGCTGTCCGTGCTGGCCGAGCATGGAGACGACGCCAAAGTCCTCGCCGGCGGGCAGAGCCTGGTGCCGATGATGCACCTGCGGCTGGCCC